>CAZVXG010000153.1:0-3260 GCA_964631635.1 uncultured bacterium
TAAGTATTTCAAATTAGACATCGACGATCATCTCCCATTCTAAAATATCGCTGCCTTCCAGATGGCCGTGATAACTGACGGCTTTAAACGGAACGCCCTGCTCCTGATCGGCCTTGCCGATGATGAGATTGAGCGATTGGACAATCTCATCTAGGTTCTGTACGGTTTCGAAAGAAAAATAGCCGATGAGCGGCGGAAAATGGAAACTCAGGGCAAGCTGCGCGTGCAGGTGGATTTGCTGGACGGTCTTTCCTCGAATCGCAAACGCGATATCTGCTGTATGCTCTTTTTCTTCGAAGGGAGCCAGGATCGGATAGGTCCAGCAAACTTCGTAATGCGAGGAACCCAGCGATTCGCATAAGTGGAGATTGCGGATGAAAAGAGGCCGTTTTTCGAATGTCTCTTTCCATTCCCGAATGGAGAAGGGACGCCTGGCGATGGTCACGTGGGACAGAAAGTCTCCCTTTCCCTCTCGAGGAGAGAGACCGTTTGCTTTCAACCAGGAAATGATCTCTTTTTGAAACTTGAGGAATGGTTCTTCTTGTTCCAACCACTGGATATGCCAGGCTGCGACGTTCGGGGAACGATGGGGCAAAAAAATGGGACGGTCGAAATAAGCGGCTAACCCGATCTCAAAAGGAAGTTTGGGGCAAGAAGGGAGCAGCGTTTGGAGCTGGGCCGCGTTCGCATTCCCTAAAAAGGCTAAGGTCAAGTGGCGATCCTGCGGGAGGAGAATGCGGCCCTGCGGCAGTTGCTCAGGCCATGCCGCGAACACCTCCATTCCAAAAAACAAGCGCTTGTCTTCCACTGCCCTGCAGGATAAAATCAATGACATTATGCATAGACCGCAGATTTGGTTCACTCCATTCAGCATCGATGAAATCAATCGGCGCGCCCGCAATACGCTTTCAGATCATCTCGGAATCGAATTCACTGAAGCGGGAGACGACTATCTAACAGCCCGAATGAGCGTCGATGCGCGCACGGTGCAGCCGATGGGGATCTTGCATGGAGGGGCTTCCTGCGCTCTGGCGGAAACGGTGGGAAGCGCCGCGGCCAATTACTGCATCGACCAAACGAAGCAGATTAGCGTTGGGTTGGAGATCAATGTCAATCATATCCGGCCCGTTCGATCGGGCTTGGTGACGGCGATCGCAAAACCGTTCCATCTTGGAAAGACGACTCAGGTCTGGGAAATCAAGATCTACAACGAACAGAAGAAGCTCGTCGCAATCTCTCGTTTAACAATGTGTGTAATGGATAAAAAACCCGGGCCGAATGGCCCGGATCAACTTTAGCGGTTGTAGAATCCGCCGCTGCGGTCTCCGCGATCGCCGCGATGTTCGCGCCGCTCGCCTCGGTCTCCGCCGCCACCACCCCATTCACGGCGTGGACGGAACTCGCCGCCTGCGCCTGCAGGACGTTCGCGCCGCTCGCCCATTGGACGATCGCGCTGCTCGGTGCGTGCCCAATCGATCACGAGAGCTTTTCCTTGAAAAGGTTGGCCGTTGAGAGCTTCTTTCGCTTTGCCGGCTGAATCAGCTGAGTCCATCCGGACAAAAGCGAATCCGCGCGATCTGCCTGAGAAGCGATCCATGACAATTTTTACATCTTCGACTGCGCCGTAAGTGCCGAAAAGCTCACGGACTTGATCTTCGTTAGCGTCGAAGTTTAGATTGCCTACATAAAGTTTTTGAGTCTGTTGATTCATTCAAATAATCTCCAAAAAAAAATAAAATAATCCTTACTCTACACGGCCAAATTTTCATCGGAATTTCTTAGAAAAAGACCTAGACAAGATTCAGGACGTTCCTATGGTTAATAAGGGGATAGTATCCCCTTATGCCTCCCACTTTATAGAGACCCCTCAATGAAGTCAAAAGGAAATTTCCCTACGCCTGGAAGACTAGAGCCAGGCTGCCATTGCCGCCCTGTTTGCTCATAGCTCAATTCTATCATAAATTTGAATAAAAGCGATTAAAAAAAAATTCTTTCATATTAATGGATAAAAAAGCATTCTAATTCTAGATAAAATAGACAATGTGAACAACCTAGGCCTTAAGGCCTGGGTTTGCAAGTTGGGCCTTTCTTCGCTACTTTGCCCAACCCGTCTTTTGAAAATACTCTGCCCTTAAGGTTCGGGTTTCGCGACGGAGGAGAAGGGATGAAAGAACAAAATTTGGCCGCCCTGATGGAACGCTTGGGCGTCAAGGAAGAGGACCTCATCGAAAAGTTCATCCTTGGCTCTGGGAGCGGAGGACAGAAGATCAACAAAACGAATTCCTGCGTCTACCTGAAGCATCTTCCGACAGGAATCGAAGTGAAATGCCAGCGGGATCGTTCCCGGGAACTCAACCGCCTCTTTGCCCGGCGCGAGCTATGCGGCAAGATCGAAGCGCTTCTTTTTCGAGAAAAAAGCATAAAACGGCAGGCGATCGAAAAAATCAGGCGCCAAAAAAGGCGCCGTTCCCGGCGGGCTCAAGAAAAAGTTTTAGCCGCAAAACGACATCGTTCAGAGCTTAAGAAAACGAGAAAAACGGAAGAAGGATAATGGGATGTCCAGGTATACTCATCCGCCGTTATGGAATACAAAATCCCACGCCCTATGATCGCCCGGGAAGCCTTCGCCCTCTGCTACCCGGATAGCTCGCGCCGCACGCTCCAGAATTGGCTGAGCGCCGGCCGTTTCTCCGTGGATGGGAAACAGCTGGAGCGCGAAGACGAATCTCTTCAGGAAGGGCAAATCCTGGTCTCCAAAGACACTTGCAAGGCCCCCAAAGTACCCGGGTTAAAAATTCTTTACGAAGATCGATATCTCATTGCAGTCCAAAAGCCAGTTGGCCTCCTGAGCGTCCCTTTGGATGAGGGAGACGTGCAACGCCATGCATTAGGGCTTTTGCGCCGCTACTTGCGGACCGATAAAATTTTCGCCGTCCACCGCATCGACCGCGACGTTTCGGGCGTCCTCCTGTTTGCCCGCGGCAGCGAGGCGGAAGAAAAATTGAAGACCCTTTTCGAGTCGCATGATTTACATCGGCAATATTTTGCCATCGTCGAAGGCAGGATGAAGGAAAACAAAGGGGTCTGGAAGAGTTCTTTGGTCGAATTGCCGAATTTCGATGTGGTCGAAGCCCCTGGAGGAAGAGACGCGGTCACCCATTTCGAAGTGGTCCGCCGCTCTCCGAAATACACCTATCTCCATATCGTTTTAGAAACAGGGCGGAAACACCAGATCCGGGTCCATTGCCAGATGGCTGGCC
>CAZVXG010000154.1:0-3252 GCA_964631635.1 uncultured bacterium
TCTCTAAGCGAGTATACCTATTTGAGCTTATTTGATAAATAAGCCAGACGGATCAACCGCCATCGGAGACATTCCCGGCGGGCGGCGTAAGCAAGGATATCCGCTCCCTTTGCCAATAGCTCGATCTCCCTGTCGGTCAACCGCACCAAAATCGCCCGCGCTCTCTTTGCATCGCCTACGACGCGCATCAGATTCAGTCCCGCCCTGCGCAGGCGCCGATGCAATCGCATGAGTCTTAAAAATCCCAGCCCCACCCACGCGGCCGCTCCCAAATTGGCTACAGGAAAAACCATCCCCGCCGTTACCCCGAAGAGAAACGGCCATGCTTCCCAAGGCCTCTGGATCATCGGCCCACACGCCCGGCGCCACCATTTTTCTGAAACCATGTAGGCGAAAAATTCCTCAGCCCCGGGTTCTTCGAAAGCGCTTCTTGCCGCGTGCACCGCCTCATGGGCCAAGATCTCATCGCGCCGGTATCCCCAATAAGATCCTTTCCGCAACGCTTCCCGCAGCTGGACCGATACCAGCTTCCCATTTTCGATCCAACTCGCAGCTCCCTGCCATAAGGCCAGAGAACGGTTCGAATAAAAAACGGGAAGGCATTCGGGTTCGAAATCGAAGAGCTCTTTGAGATGGAGCCGCACCCAATCCAGGTGTGCTCGCGGGATCTGCTCTCCCTCTCCACAACGCTTTTGCACGGCCGCTGCGCGCTGCAAAAACATCTCTTCCGTCTCAGACGGCCCGGGGATGAACCCCCGGACGTTCATCCGGAGCAGTTCGACGTCTGTCATTATACTGTGCGCAGTCACGCTTGATCTGTTTGAGAATGTTGCTTGCCAGTCGGATCAGATTGTGCTTTGTCTCGCTCGCCCATAACAGGTCACTCCTTCCCGCGCGCGCTCGAAAAGTAAAATTTAGGGGTCAAAATCCTGGCTGCCTTGCGGACCGTCTCAGCCTCTTTGTCATCTACAAAGACGAGTAAAGCGCTGGCCAATCGATTCACATAAGCATCAGGGACGCTGGCATAGGCCGTTTCATCGAAAGGCTCTAACCAGGAAAGGATGTACTTGGCCTTCTCAACAACCTGCGGATCGCTATCGAGTAGCGGCAAAGCGAAACAAGCTTTGTCATGGGCCCAATAGACTTTGTACTCCGCTTCCTCGCAGCTCTTTTGGACCGTCTTGACGACTTTGTCTACGATCGCTCGCTCCCAATCCTGTTTCATTTTACCGCGAATCTCTTTGAAATAATCTGGAACCTCTTTGCTAAATTCCCGGATGTTCGACTGATATCTGTTAAGCAAATCGGGAAATAGTAGAAACTGGGAGTCACTAAACGTGGGCTCCTCTGGGAGAAGCTGTTGTATCTCGTCGAGGAGGAAGTAGGTAGCTTCATCGATCGGCTCCTTCCATTTGTCCCGGAAATTGACTGTAGTCACAGCTTCTTCGGGAACATCGAACACATCTGCACTCCTCATTTTCTGCCACACAGACCTTGTGTCCTGTCGGTTCAACTGGGCTTGCTTCATAGCCTGCTCCAGCTTGCTCTCGAATTCCCCGCCAGCGTTCTTGATGGCTTGGATAGATTGCTGGATCCTTGCCTCAACTCGCTGCCTCATATCCTTGTTTTGTTCTGCCCTTGGCATCGCGTCGAGAGCCTTTTTAAAAGGCTCGGCATCGGCGCTGATTTTGCGAATGCCCGACTGCCCTAATTTCAATAAGGCTGGGAACTTACCTGCGGAGGTAGAGGGTTTAGCAAATCTGGAAGAAACTCTTCTGTATAAATCGTAGTCCTTGTCGACGATTTGATCCTCGATTGTATCTACTCTTTTCGACGCCTTCTGGAAGACGGACTCGTCGGATGCATCCTGAATCTTTCTGCATGCTTCTGTTATGCGCAGCCTGGATTGCTCCAGCGCCTGTGCAGGGTAGTCGTCGAGATGGCCGGCTTTCTTCAACAGATCGCCTGCCTCCTTATTCAAAGACTGCATCGTCTCATCGCAACTTTGCTGCAACGTCTCTTTTCGATTGGTCCAGATTTGGAACAACTTGCTGAAATCTTCAATTGGCGTCAATTGGTCAGCGGTTGCTGCACTGAATGCGTCGAGAAATTGTTGGGATTTCTTTTCCTGATTCGCTATCCAAAAGTCCCAGGGTTTGTGCCAAGCTTCTTTTTTATACGCAACGAACCCGGCATTGGCTTTGCCTGCCTTTTGCCAAGTTAAATCTGGCAAGGTCTGTGCGAGAAGATCTGCCTGTTCCCTGAAGGCATCCCCTCTATCGAGCAAATCGCCCGTACTTCCCGTATAGGGGAACGCGCCAGCGGCTTGGCTGGCGGCGCTGAGCTTTTGCAGATAGGCGTCAAACGACGCCTGGCTTTTGGCCGTATCCGCCGCTATCTTCCTACCCGGGTTCGAAAACGCATGGACAAAGCGCGCAGCACCCATCTTCTCGTCTTTGAAGAATTGATTCCACTTTTCCCACCCCTCGGTTCCCTTCGTATTCTGCCAGTCAACGATGGCCCGCCCCGTCTCGGCTGTCAAATTCAGCAAATGGATCGACATCGCCTGCAACGCCTCTGTCGGCCGCGTCGGCAACTCGCGAATGGAGCGCCCAAGTTGTTGGAAGGAATGGTGGGCGACCGCGGCGGCCGATGCGATCGAAGGAACCTGGCAAAACCCCCAGCCGATCAAAGCGGTATTTTCTTCCTGCAGGCTCGCCATAGCAAGCGCCAACCCTTGTGCTGCGGCGCAGCCAAGCGGAGAAACCGCCTTTTTTACCAGGGAATGTTTCTGTGCGAGCGGAAGCTTGCCGATCAAATGCTGTTTCCAGAGAAAATTCAGCCCCCGGATTGCAAAGCCGGCATATGCAGTGGCTGTTTTGAAGTCAGTAGATCCCTTTGAAGCCAAACACGTCCCAAACGAGCAGGAGGCCATCAAGTCGATGGCATTCGTTAAGGCCAGCTGCTTATCTGTTCGAGAAAAAAGTTCCGGCTTCCCTGTCGCAATAGAAGTTGTAGTCATGATATTCCTTGCTTGAATGAAGTTTTGAACATGTTGCTGAAGCTGTCATAATCGCATTTTTTTGTTAAAAGAATACACTATCCACGATTTTTTAGCAATGATCTAGATTATTTATTAAATATAAAAAAAAATTTGTTATCTATTCGCAAGTTTAATTCAAAAAACGTTTTCTAACGGAAAGATTTGCGCTTTGTCGAAGAATCGGTTATCATTGATCCATTTTGAGGATT
>CAZVXG010000155.1:0-3247 GCA_964631635.1 uncultured bacterium
CTCGAAGTCGTGAGGCGCGCCGGGGGACTCCACCGATTCATCAACCGGAAGATGCCGATCATCACCGATTCGGGCGGTTTTCAGGTCTTTTCCCTTTGCTATGGATCCGTTGCGGACGAATTGAAGAGCCAGGGGAAAAAAAAGCTCGGCAGCCATGTTTTGAAGATCAGCGAAGAAGGGGTTCTATTTCGCTCTTATCGAGATGGAGCGCCCATTTTTCTGACAGCGGAAAGTTCGATCGCAGCGCAAAAGGCTCTGGGGGCCGACATCATCATTCCTCTCGATGAGCTGCCTCCCTATCATATCGGCAACGAAGAGCTGAAGCGCTCCCTGGACAGGACGCACCGATGGGAGAAGCGCTCACTGGAAGAACACTTGAAAAATCCGCAAAATCAGGCTATCTACGCGGTGATCCACGGCGGCCTCGATCCCATTTTGCGCAAGGAGAGCTCCGATTTCTTGACTGCGCTGCCCTTCGACGGATTTGCCATCGGAGGATCTTTAGGGAAGACAAAATCTCAAATGGTCGAGATGCTAACTGGCGTTCTTCCCAATCTGCCCGTTGAAAAACCGAACCATCTCCTCGGCATCGGCGATCTCGAATCTCTGAAAGCGTGCGTTCCGCTCGGAATCGATACATTCGACAGTTCCTATCCGACCCGCGCGGCCCGGCATGGGCTCTTGCTTACCGAGGAAGGGGGGATGAAAGCAGAAAAGGCCGAGAACGGAAATTGTTTTGCTCCCATCGAGCAGGGCTGCGACTGCTGGACCTGCAGCCACTTCTCGCTTGGCTATCTCCACCATCTCTTCAAAGCGAAAGAAATGACCGCTTATACGTTGGCGACCATCCATAACCTCCATTTCATGGTCGAACGGATGAAACGATACCGCAGCGGGATCGCGGACGACAAAATTTGAACGATTTGTTACGATTTCCCTTTTTAGGAGAATGCCTATGGCCATGCTTCATTCAGAAAAGCAAAAGCGGAATATCCCGCTCTTGCTGTATCCGCCTCTCGTCGAGGCGATTTTCGAATTGCGTTGGGAATTGCAAACCGATAACCAGTCTGGCCGCCTGCAGGATCCCTCTTACCCGATGATGTACGGCCGTCTTTATGAACGGTTCAAAAAAGATTTTCCCCTGATCGAGGATCTTCCTTCGGTGCAAGTCCACCCGGCAGCGGCGCCCTATGTCGTGCGGCATCGGATGCGCAAGGAGAAAAACGGCCATCCGCTTATCCAGATCGGACCTGGCATCGCAACTGTGAACGAGGCTAAGGGATATTCCTGGCATTCCTTTCAAAGCCTTATATTGCGGCTCGTCGAATCGGTCGCCGAGCTCTATCCGGCCGAATCGTCTCCGCTCAATTTCATCCGGTGCGAGATGCGATTCCTCAATGCGATCCGGAGCGATCTGCAAAAGGAACATCCCCTTGCTTTTCTCGCCGAAAAGCTCTATATGAAAGTGGATATGGATCCCGACCTATTCCTTTTGAATGAGATGGATGAACTGCCGATCGCGGTGAATCTGAATATCGCCTATCCGCTCCGCAAACCGAGAGGGCATTTGGATCTCAGCGCCCATTTGGCACAAGCAGACGGAAAACCCGCTTACATTTTTCAAACGTTGATCCAGTCTAGCGGGGAATGGGTACCCGATAGTTCTGGAGTCGATCTTTGGATTTCCGAAGCTCACGATGCGGCTGTTAACTGTTTCCTCGCTCTTTGCAAAGGACCTTTAATGGAAAGATTCTGCGGACTATGAAACCATTGAAGAGAATCGCCGTCAGCGGGGGCGCCGGCCAGATCGCCTACAGTTTGATTTTCCGCATCGCTGCAGGAGATCTCTTAGGCCCGGATCAACCCATCGCGCTGCACCTTTTAGATCTTCCTGAATCTGAAGGGATGCTCAAAGGAGTGGCGATGGAGTTGGACGACTGTGTCTTTCCGCTTCTGAAAGAAGTCAAAACCGGCAGCAAACTGGAAGAGCTCTTCGGAGGGGTCCATTGCGCACTGCTCGTCGGCGCGAAACCGCGCGGCCCCGGCATGGAGCGAAAAGACCTGTTGTCAGACAACGGAAAGATCTTCGTGGAACAAGGGAAAGCGCTGAATAAGGCCGCTTCGAAAGATGTCAGGGTGTTCGTCGTCGGCAATCCCTGTAATACCAACTGCCTCATCGCCATGCACCACGCTCCCGATCTGCCGAGAAGCCATTTTTCCGCCATGACCCGGCTCGATCAGAACCGGGCAGTTTTCCAATTGGCAAAAAAATCGAATACGACGGTTGAGGAAGTCACCCATGTGGCCATTTGGGGCAATCACTCTTCTACGCAAGTCCCCGATTTTCTGAACGCGAAGATCCATGGACGTCCGGCAACAGATGTGATCCAAGACCGGAAATGGCTGGAAAATGAGTTCATCCCAAAGATCCAAAAGCGAGGCGCCGAAGTGATCGCCGCTCGAGGGAAATCCTCAGCGGCATCGGCCGCCAACGCGATCGTCGGTTCTATCCGTTCCCTCTATACGCCCACCCGTCCCGGGCAATGGTTTTCTCTAGCTGTCTCTTCCTCGAATAATCCCTATGGAATCCCGGAAGATCTCGTCTTTTCGTTCCCATGCAAATCGGAAGGACATGGGGATTGGGGAATCGTTTCGGGCCTTCAAATCGATCCGTTCTTGAAAGAAAAGCTCCGTCTCACGCAAAAAGAACTCATGGAAGAACGGGATCTGGTCGCCCACTTGCTAAGAGGTTAAGATGCGCGAAGGGATACTTTTTGAAATAACAAAGGACTCCCTCGAGACTGGCTTGAGGGGAGTGCCGGTCGGTTACTGCACCACCTCATTTGTCGACCCCCAGAAGGGACTCGCTTATATAGGCCGGCCGATTGCCGAACTTAGCGCTAGCAATCCCATCGCAGTGATCTACCTCCTTTACTTCGGAGAGCCGGGCAGCAAGGAGCAGATTGCGAAATTCGAGGCGGACCTGAGCAAGCGAGCGCAATGCAAAAATGAAACCCTTCGCGCCATCTCTTCTTTGCCCCGCTGCGGGTATGCGATGGACAGTTTCGCAGCAGCCCTTTTGATCGGAGGTATGTGCGAGGGGACGGGAGACTATCAGGAAGATTGCCTCAATGTCATCGCCAAGCTCCCTCAGATCGCCGCCGCCGTCATCAACCACCATGCAGGATGGGGCCCTACGCCCTCTTCCACACCGGAATTGGGATATATCGAAAATTTCATCCACATG
>CAZVXG010000156.1:0-3239 GCA_964631635.1 uncultured bacterium
TTTTCGGAGCGAGTCGCAGTAATGTTTGAGGTTCTGGATCTGTGGTAAATGGCTCGCTCCTTATGAGACCGCGGCTACAAAAACTTCGAGAAGAGCCGGGCGATGTCCTGATAGGTGATATAGAGAAAAAAAACGATCAGAAGGCCAATGAATGGGATGATGAGCCGCTCCATGGTCTTGGCGCGCAAAGGCCGCTTTCTGATGGCTTCGAGCAAAGAGAACATGATATGGCCTCCATCGAGAACGGGAACCGGCAGGAGATTGACGATGCCGAGGTTCAGGCTGATAACTGCCATCCAAAAGAGCGCTTCCTTGACTCCGATCATCCAGCTCTGATGCACGACCTGGACAATGCCTACGGGTCCGCTCACATACTTCGGATTGAGATAGCCGGAGAAAAGACCGCTCAGCGTACGCCAAGTGTCTACGACAACCGATTTAAATTGCTGGACGGGATTGGGATTATAGACCACTACCCGATCGCGCAATGGCAAACCGAGTACAAGCCGCTTTTGGCTCATCTCAAGTTGCTTGAGCGCAGCGCTCCTTTTCACAGGATCTGAAATGGACTCGATCTCTTTTTTGGCGGCGGCCAGTTCTCGTGAAATAACCGCCTGCTGACCCGGGGTAAAGGGGAGCTCGGTCCTGGGTCGTGGAACGATGGGTTTTAAGAGATGCAAGGTTCCAGAATCGGCGATGAGATGCCCTGTTCCGACCGCAGCGATGATGTCATTCAGGCCAGTCCGGTCAAAGTCGTCGAATTGGGAATCGGATTGGGTCCAGAGGACTTTTGCAACGGAGGCTGTGTTCCGTTCGACGATGAGGAGGACGCGGCGGGTTTGGAGTTGGTCGAGCAGCTGGTAAGAAGATTGGATGGGCGTGCCATCGATAGCGAGGATCCGGTCTTCTTCCTGAAGAGGCGTAAAGGTCGAGCATCTTTGACATTTTTGAAAAGCGCGAGCCTGGTCTTCCGAGTCCAGGAAATCGATGCGGCTTTCCACCACAGCCGTCGGCGAAAGATTGTAGGGAATGAAATAGAGGTCTTGGAGCCTTCCTTTCAATCCCACTTCATATTGCCAGTCGCCGATTTCAGCCCGTTCGGAAGGAGTCATGCGCAGCTCATCCAAACGAATGCGGGGCGCTTTCGTCAAAATGACTTCTTTTCCTCGCTGCACAGTGAGCAAAGCGGTCGATTCATTGGTCAGCGAGCTGAGTTGTGGAACGGAAAAGACCACTTCACCATCCGCCCAAACGATCCGGTCGCCCGGTTCAATGCCGCTATCCATCTTTTGGCCGTCATAGATCAGATACGATGCAGGAGAAAAAACGCCGATCGTATTGAGCTTCATTTTAGCGCTTTGGGGATTTTCATAAGTTTTCAGCGTATAATCGAAGCCGGCCTGTTTTCCCGTCGCATAGTCGACTTTATATCCTTCGATCCGGATCGATTTATCGTCCATCAAAGATGCGACGAGGAGATCCTTAAAACCGTGAAAAGGCCTCCCGTCGTAATTTTGGATGACGTCGCCAGGGCGAACTCCGAGTTGATAGAGAGGCGCCCCTGGATCGACCCAGCCGATCCTGCGTGTGAATTCGGAGAATTGTTTGTCTCGGCCTCCCGCCATCCAGAGAATCGCAAAGGCGAGGATAGCGAAAACGATGTTGACGAGGGGTCCAGCCAGAGCGACTTTTATCCGCTGCCACGGGCGTTTGCCGTAGAACCCATCTGGGATCTCATAGGGCTCGCGGCTCCCTTCCTGCTGCATGCCCGCGATCCGGACATATCCGCCGAATGGAAGCATGCAGATCATCCATTTGACGCCTTTATGTTCCCAAGTATAGAGAGCTTTTCCGAATCCGATGGCAAAGGCCTCGACGCGCATCCCCTCTCTGCGGGCAATCCAGAAATGGCCGAGTTCATGGATGAAGACCAGGAAACCCAACCCGAGAATTGCCAGAAGTGCGTACAAAAGACTTTCCACTATTTCCCTAAGCGTGCTTGGCCAATTCCCTAGCGGTGCGATCCACTGAGAGAATTGCCTCCAAGGTTAGCACATTCTCAGACTGGTGTGAAGCGATTAATTTTTCGAGTTTTTCTCCAATCGCAGTAAAAGGGATTTGCCCCTGGACGAAGCGCTCGACGATGATTTCATTGGCAGCGTTCAGGAAACAAGGGTAGCTCTTCCCTGCCTTTAATGCATCGAGAGCCAGCTGCAGACAGGGAAATTTTTTCTTATCGGGCGGATAGAAATTCAGGGTCCCGTTTTTCAAGAAATCATAGGGGGCTAGCAGGCCTCTTTTCCTTTTCGGATAGGTAAGGGCGTATTGGATCGGGAGAACCATGTCGGGTTCGGCGATCTGCGCCAGGACCGATCCATCGAGAAATTCGACGCAGCTATGGATCCGGCTTTGAGGATGGATCACCGCTTCGATCTTTTCCGGCTCGATGCCGAAGAGGAACCTGGCCTCGATTATCTCCAGCCCTTTATTCATCAAAGTGGCGCAATCGATCGTCACTTTGGCGCCCATATTCCAGTTGGGATGCGCCAACGCTTCCTGCAGGGTCACCTGCTTTAATTCCGCTTCGGTCTTATTGCGGAACGCGCCTCCGGAAGCGGTCAGGACGAGGCGGTGGATCTCCTTCTTCTCCCCGCATCGAAGACATTGGTGAAGAGCGCAATGTTCGCTATCGACCGGAATCAATTCGATCCCTTTTTTCCGGGCCAGCCCGCTGATCCACTCTCCTCCGCATACAAGGGATTCTTTATTGGCCAAACCGATTTGCTTGCCAGCCTGGATCGCTGCTACGGCTGGCAGCAGTCCCGCGCTGCCCGTCATGGCGAGCATGACAAAATCGGCTCCTTCATAAGAAGCGGCTGCTTGCAATCCCTCCATGCCGGCGAGGATGGGAATCCGGGGGAGCCGCTTCTGCAATTCGAGGGCTCGGTCCTGATCGAAAACTGCGATGAGCTTCGGGGAGAATTCGAGAGCTTGGGAAAACAGGAGATCGATGTTCGATTTAGCTGCGAGCGCAACGACTTCGAGTTCTTCGGAAAGATGGCGGGCGACGCGCAGGGTGCTGATCCCGATCGATCCAGTGCTGCCTAAGATAGAGATTCTCTTCAACTGGTTCTCCTAACTCCGATTATCCCCAGCCCTTTAGGGCTGGGTACATTAGGGCTGAGTACATGAGACGAACTTATCACGGAGAACGGATTTAAAGAAAATACCGATTAGAT
>CAZVXG010000157.1:0-3207 GCA_964631635.1 uncultured bacterium
AAGAAATAGCACTGTCGAATCATATTGGCTGGCCCTATTTCCTAACGCTCCGCCAACCGCTCTCCCGCCAGCACTGCCAGAAAAAGGACTTGTCAAACTATGAACTTGGCTTTTTCCTTCAGAGATTCGATTCATCGAATGGACGGAGTAGATAATCAGAATAATGCCTATGATCGCAATGACGATACCTGTAATGCGTTTAGAACGTATATTCATTTAAATAACTCTCAACAGCCACAAAATTAATATGATAATCAATAGGGTGGTCAACCCGCCAAAAGGGGCATAACCCCAATGACGGTTATAATCCCATCGCGGGATCGCACCTATTAGCAGCAAAATCAAAACGACAATTAAAATTGTACCAACCACAAATCGTCCTCTCAATAATGTTAATGGAAGCCGCAACAGCAACTATCTTCGATATCATATAATACCATTTATCAAAATTAAACTTCAGAACTGCGGATAGCTTTTACCTGCGACTCGGCAAAATCCATTGCGCATTTCTAAACCCTATTTTGATAAATGGTATATTTCATAATTATTGTCAAAAAGTGACCTAAGAGACTAACCAAGAGACTAACCAAGCTCCCATTTTTCGAGGAGCTTCTGCAGCTTTTTTTTCTTCTTCAGCTGCTCGATGCTCCGATTGAAGCGGGCGACGAAGCGGGCCTGTTTCCCCTTCATGGCGACGAGATGCAACCCCGCGTCATTCAGGGGAGGCGTTGCAATCTTCAACTTCCCTGCATAGAGATCGGCCAGGTAGTTGACCGCCGGAATCCGATCCAGCAGCGCCCCTTCGATCCCTCCCTCTGCAACGGCATTGAGGAGATCGGGAATCGAGGAATAGGTAGATCTGACGATGATGCCCGGATATTTTTGGAGCATCGCAATGGCGGAATCTCCAGTTACGGTTCCCACATGCTTGCCTGCCATTTTATCCAGATTCATAGGCGTGCCGCTTGCAGGGATGATGAGGACGGGGCCCAAGTCGAGGAAATTGCTGGAAAAATCATATTCGGCCACGTTGAAATCATAGAGGGGCAAGGAGCTTAAGACGACATCGTAGCGCTCCCTCTTCATCCCTTCGTACAAAGAATCCCAATTCGCCGGTATACGCTCGAATTCGATCCCGGCGCTGCGCGAGATCTCGAGGAGCAGTTCTTCCGTAAACCCATTGACATAGGCTGTCTGCGGGCCGAAATCGACCGGATACCAGACAGGGTCGATGCCGACGCGCAAAACGTCCCGCTGCCTTCCGCCAGGTCCGCAGCTCTGGAGCAGGAAAAGTGAAAGGACCAAACAGCAAACTCTATAGCGCATAGGTGGAATGTTACAGATTTGCAAATTTTTATGCGACCCGGGCGCAGATTAGGGAGTGTACCGTAAAGATTGTTAATGATGCGCACGATCCAGGACTCCGCCGACATTCCATTGTATTCTTTTCATCAAGACGCTAGACTTGGAAAGATTGTCTTGAGTCCTATGATTCGTTCGAAGCTGATCCTCGAGTCGGGGGAAATCTTCCCCGGATATTCGCCCGCGTGGCAAACAGATCGCTATTTTGGGGAAATCGTCTTTGCGACGGGAATGACGGGATATGTCGAATCGCTCACCGATCCTTCCTATGCCGGCCAGATTCTCGCCTTTACCTATCCGCTGATCGGAAATTATGGCGTTCCGGACAGGGCCTTTTGGGAATCGGGAAAGATCCAGGCGAGCGGTGTGATCGTCGGGACGGCGAGCCGATTTGCCAGCCATTGGAGCGCTCAGTTATCGTTCCTCGATTGGCTATCTTCCGAACGCGTCCCCCTCATCACAGGACTCGACACGAGAGAACTGACGAAACGGCTGCGGAAAAAGGGGACGGTTCTCGGCGCCATCACTGCGGGTGATGCACCCGAAAACGCATCGTTTTTGGGGTTGGCATCTAGCTCTTTCCCCGATCCGAACCAAACCGATCTCGTCGCAAAAGTGAGCTGTAAAGAGAAAGCAACGCTTGGATCGGGTCCGAAACGGGTGATCGCCATCGATTGCGGGATCAAAGAGAATATTCTCCGCTCTTTACGCCGATTCCCTCTGGAAATCTCTAAAGTCCCCTACGATTACGACTATTTGGAAGAGGAGTTCGACGGCCTCTTCCTTTCGAATGGACCTGGAGATCCAGCGGCGTGCAAAAAGACG
Source organism: uncultured bacterium (assembly GCA_964631635.1). Taxonomy (GTDB): domain Bacteria; phylum Chlamydiota; class Chlamydiia; order Chlamydiales; family SM23-39; genus DALYFE01. The sequence goes on from CAZVXG010000157.1 coordinate 2,188, forward strand.
ATCGCAATTTTACAAAAGGCGTTGAAACGGCAAAAGCCGACGTTCGGGATCTGCCTGGGAGCCCAGCTCCTGGCCCTGGCTATCGGCGGCAAAACTTATAAATTGACGTTCGGCCATCGGGGACAGAACCATCCCTGCTTCGATTTGGCCGGCAATAAAGCGATCTTGACTTCGCAGAACCACGGTTACGCGATCGATGAAAGGAGCCTTCCAGACGACTGGGAGGTGACGTTCCGGAACCTCAACGACGCTTCCGTCGAGGGAATCGCCCACAAGCATCTCCCTTTCTTCGCCGTGCAATTCCATCCCGAGAGCAGCCCTGGCCCGACCGACGCCGCCTATCTGTTCGATCGATTCCATGAACTGGTGAATAGATGAGAAGCGTACTCATTTTAGGTTCCGGTGGCCTTCGGATCGGACAGGCAGGAGAATTCGATTACTCGGGTTCGCAGGCGATCAAGGCTTTGAAAGAGGAGGGGCTCAGGACAGTCCTCATCAATCCGAACATCGCGACCGTACAGACCGACCCTGAAATGGCCGATGCGGTCTATCTGCAGCCTCTTAACACCATGGCCGTCGAAAAGATCATCGCGAAGGAAAAGCCGGACGGGATTCTCCTCAGCTTCGGAGGACAGACGGCGCTCAACCTGGGACTGGAACTGCACCAATCGGGCATTCTGCAACGGTTCGGCGTCCAAGTACTCGGAACGCCGATCGAGGCGATCCGCTTGACGGAAGACCGCGATCTCTTCAAACAGAATCTCGCATCCATCGGCATCCCCAGCCCAAAGAGCGTTGCGGCTAAAACTGCCGCGGAAGCAATCGATGCGGCGCGGGCAATCGGCTTTCCGGTCATGATGCGCTCCGGTTTTTCACTGGGAGGGCTCGGCTCGGGGAAAATCGAAAATGAAGAGGAATTGCGGGAGCGGGCCAGCCAGGCGCTCCAGGGCGCGCCCCAAATCCTGATCGAAGAATATCTCTTGGGCTGGAAAGAACTCGAATACGAAGTGGTGCGCGATT
>CAZVXG010000158.1:0-3206 GCA_964631635.1 uncultured bacterium
CCTATTTGTTCATCTGCACTCTTTATACTCTTTTCAAGGAGGATGTCGATCATGTTATCGACACCCAACCTATGGGGACTTCCGCGATCCTCAAGGCGTTGCGGATCTATAACTATAAGCGCAAAAAACGGGTCTGCCTGCAAAAGGTTCTAGTCGATCTGCCGACCAAGGCGGCCACCCATTTTTTCCGCCCGATCAGAAGATTGACTAAGAAGGATCGTCCATACCTCAAGTTGACGACGATCGCCCCGCTTTTAGAAGAAGGGCAAACTGCCGAGACATTTTGGCAAACGAATTGCCGACTGTCTGAAAAGGCGATTCAATACGAAGATGTCAATGTCCGTCAGTCGTTCAGGAAATATCAGCATCGGTCCAAAAGGGCTGAGAAACTGCCGATCGTCATCCGTTATAAGAATGATGAAGAGCTGCAACTGATGCAAAAGACTTGTGCAAAAGGTTCGTTGCGAGGAAGGCTGCAGGGGGATCAGGAGCTCTGTTTCCCCATTTCCAAAAACAGCCGGCTGATTACCATTCTTCTCGGATCCCAGCCAGCAAGCGAAGCGACTTTCAACTATGTTAAAAAATTCATTCAAATCATCAAGGAACCTAATTTTCCAAAAAGCCCTTGCCATCTCTTTGTTTTCTGTGCGGAACATATTCCCGGCGCGCAAAGCCTTTTCCGAAAAGTGGCCGATTATGTCGACAAAATTAAAAAATATCCTTCCTTTCTTACGATCATTCCATTTTCATTCCAAACTGACGATGTGATCGCTCCTCTATTCTTCCAAAGCGACTTGACTTGCACCCGTTCGGGGGGGCAGACTGCCATGGAGCTGATGTGCGTCAGTTCCGGTGAGATATGGATCCATTCCGAAACGAAAAAAGATCCCAATCAAAAGGAATGTCTTTCCCTGGAACAACTCTTGGAAGGGATTCCTGGATGGGAAGCGGCGAATGCGCTTTACTTGCAAAAGATCCGCAATGCAAAAGTCGTTACGCCTGAAACTTTCGCACCGGATGCTCGCCGGTTTTTTTGCATCAGTGAACAAACAGACTATTCCAAGCGCACGCTCGTATCAACGGGCTAATACCGTTTATCAAGAATATGGTATAAAGATCCATCGGGCTGGATCACGAGTGCATCAAAAAGCGGACAAGTCCATCCCAGTCGCGCGTTTGGAGGTAGGGTCGGAGGCTCGCCTCGGGAACACTGACTTCGGCGGCAAAGGCTGGGAGATATTGCTCAAGTTTTCCCTTCTCCATTTCCCGGGTCAGGCACGGTCCCAGGCCATCCATGAATCCATTGCGCTTGAAATAGTCGTCGAAGATAATCTCAAGGTTCGCTTTCAACTGGGGAGAACTCACGGCAACAACGAGAAATTTTAGAGGATGGACATGGTTGATCTGCGAGCCAAGATTTCTGAAATGATTTTGTTTTAGGAGTAGAGAAAACTTGTTGTTTTCTGCAATACCCGTGATGATTTCAATGATATTTGCCCTGTCTTGCTCCGTGCAGACCAAATCCTGGTAGCGGATCTCTTTTTCGGGGTTCGACGGTACCTTGATAATCGAAGCGAAATGATAAGCGAAGTGAAAATGGATGATCGAATGATAGGCTGGCGGGGGGGGAGGCAAAGTGTGCATAGCAACTCAAATTACTTCCTAAATTTATCCGAAAAAAAATATTTAGCGCTACGAATTTCTTGAAGTCGCGAATTTTCATTAAGTTGCGACGCTCGCAAGTGGAAAACCGCCGTTCGGCCAGGTATTGCATCTCAGCCAGGATAACGCTATCATTCTTCTCAATGAAAAAAGCTCTGCTCCTCATCCTCCTCGCCGCGCTGAGCCTTTCGATCCCAGTTAGACTCAAGCAGTTTACGTATGGATTTAAAATCGCTAAGCTCCGCCTCGAACTTCCCTACTCCGCGGAATGGGAGACGCCCTCCTCGCTATCCGACGAGGCGGTGGCCCGCATTCTATCTCAACCCTTTTATTTTCTCGGCAAGGGGGCGCAATGTTACGCCTTCGCCAGCAGCGACGATCGGTATGTCTTGAAACTTTTCCGGTTCGATCAGCGGAAAGGTTTGGGTCCACACTGGATACAGCCGCGCAAAGATCTATGCGGTATAAAAGTCCGTTCCTTTCTCTCGGCCTGCAAATTAGGATGGGAATTGGCGCGTGAAGAAACGGCCCTTGTCTATCTGCATCTCAACCTCACCTCCAGACTGCTCCCCACCGTGTCGGCCCGCACTCCGATAGGTCGAACGATCCGGCTGCCTCTCGATGGATATCGGTTCGCCCTCCAGAAAAAGGCGGAGCGGCTGGAGGAAACCCTGTTCGCTGCCCGAACGGACGGCAAACTTCCTCAACGGATCGATGCGATGATCTCTCTTTTGGTACGGAGAACAACGAAGGGGATCGGAAATAGGGATCCAAGCCTTTGGCGCAATTTCGGCTTTATCGGCGAGGAGGCAGTGGAGATCGATTTCGGCAATTATGTGTTTTGCCCTGAATTTTCAGAGCAAGCAATGAAGCGCCGCGAGTTGGAGCGCTATGCGCTTCCGTTGCGAGTTTGGCTTAAAGAAAATGCTCCCGAGTGTCTTGCCCATTTCGATGGGCGGATGTCTCAAGTGTAACGGGTTCACGGCCCATAGAGATAGCGCTTGAGTTTGCTCTCAGGAGCAAGGGCCTCTGCATCGGATGCGCCGCACTGCTCGGCGATCTTTCCTTTTTCCAGAAAGATGGCGCAGTCGAACACTTCCTTCGCAAAAGCCATATCCTGGCTTGAAATGATCAATCCGATCCCTTTTTTCCGCAGCATCGCAAGGATGTCGATGAGCCGCTTCGTATTTTCTGGATCGAGAGCCGAAGTGGGCTCGTCGAGCAAGAGGAAGCGGGGCTGTAAAAGAAGCGCCCTGGCGATCGTTGCCCGTTGCTGCTGGCCTCCTGACAGCTGCTGCGGGTAGGAATTTGCAAACGGTTCCATATCGAGGGAAGCGAGGATTTCACTGGCGGCTGCGCGGGCATCGTTTTTTTGCAGCGCGCATAGGTGCAGAAGGGGCCGAATGCAGTTTTCAAGAACAGTCATGTGAGGGAAAAGAGAGAAAAACTGGGGGACGAACCCGATTATCTGAGAGCGTTCTTTCGGAGAGAAGGATTGCAAGAGCTTTTGGCAATAGAAGATTTCGCCTTGATAGTCTTTGTCC
>CAZVXG010000159.1:0-3178 GCA_964631635.1 uncultured bacterium
TTATAAAGATAGGGATAATGATTTTTTTAATGTACAGTAAAGACGCTGCGCTTGTGCAAGAGGCTTGAAGCAATGCTCGCGGGAAAAGAAAATTTAAGCTTTTGCCAATCGCTTGGTGAGGCGAGACTTGGTCCTTGCCCCTTTTTGAGGTTTGAAGACCCCGCGCTTTACGCCTTTGTCTACGATGCTATAAATTTCTTGAAGTTTTGCCTTCAGTTTCTCGGCGCCCTCTTTTTGAGAGATTGCATTTTCCAGAGACCGGATCGCTGTGCTTACAGACGAGCGGAAGGATCGGTTGCGCTGGCGCCTCTGTTCGTTTTGCAAGTCCCTTTTTAAGGCGGAAGGGCGTCTTGCCATCCCTTCTTTTTCTTTCGCTTTCTCTTTTTTCTCTTGCGGGGCAGCTTTTTTGTTCTCTTCGGGGTCAGCCATACTTCCTCTTCATCGATTGCAGATTTTAAATGCCAATACTATACTCTTTCTCCCATAATTCGTAAAGAACCATGCGACGAAAACTTGCGCTCTCTTCCTTCCTCATCCTTCTCGGAGCCGTTGTATCCGGGTATTTTTCTTATCATTCGGCCGCCTCTCTTCTTACCTATTTCCATCTGGCGTCTCAGACAGAAGCGCGCATTGTCCGCTGGGAAGTCAACGAAATAGAGGGAAAATTTGCCTTAAAAGCCATGTATTTATTCGAGGCGCAAAACAAGGTTTGCAGCGGCGCGTCGACGCTAGCCAAGCCCTGGCATCTGAACGAAGCGTCCGCAATTGCAGCCCTGAAAGAAAAGGCGAGGCTAAAATGGATCGTTTGGTTCAATCCCGATAACCCGGCCCAGTCTTCTCTTGAAAAAGAATTTCCTGCCGGGCTTATGGTTCGAACCCTGCTTTGCTACTTTGTCTTGGTATATTTCATAGTTATTATTAGAAAAGTAGTAAATAATTCTACAGATTGAGTTTTTTTATTATTTGTTATATAATTGTCGCAACAAAGCTTTGAGTGCGACTTTATGAATGTTCGCTATTTTTCCGATGCTAAAGGATATTTTGAGATTTCCCGGCAGTTCGAGCATCCTGGCGTCTGCGAGCGGATCTTTTTTGGTAAATTATTTTTCGAGGTCCTGCTTACGCTTCCTTTGGCCGCGGCGTATAAACTGGTAAGATCTTTTTTCAAGGCAACGGGGGTGCTTCTCCTGGCTGCCCTGGTCTTGGCAACGCTTGGCCTCTCTCAGGGACTCCGGGAGATGTTCTTGAAACGGGTTTCTATCCTTGCTGTAGATCTAGCCGATTGGATCCTGTATCCTCTGGCCCTCTTCACGTGCCTTTTCCGGCTGCTCCTGGCTTCCCTGATTCATCCCTCGCTATTTTCCCGCTACTAAATTTCCTCGCTACTAACGCGCATGCTCGAGCAGCCATTCGAGTCCCATCAGGTAAGGACGGGCAATGCAGGTTTTAAAGAAAACAGAGAGCAGCCTGGCTGGCCGATTGGACGCCCGGAGCTCGATTTCTGCCGCTCTCCATTTGGCGAGGGTAAGGGCGGTGGGCGGATCGACGGCGGATTGGATCGCCCGATGCAACAGATCGCCCCGGAAGTAGCGTTCGGAGCTTGCGATCCGCTCCTGGATCTGAGAAGGGAGGCTCGGCGGCCATTCGAGGGTCGGTTTGCGCTGCGGTTTCGAGAGTTCGACTCTGAGGGGATGCCCCTTTTTGCACCGCTTTCGATCAATGACGATTTCGAGCTGATCGTAAAAATGGCTAAACCCTGTCCGCTCGAAAGAAAAGAAATAGGCGGACCCGCTCCTGAGAAACTCTTCAGCCGGACGAATGAGCGCTTTGTTGAAGATCCGGTCGTCCAGCAGCCAAACGACCTCATAGCCAGCCTTCCGATAATCGACGATCCGCTTTTGAGCTTCGAAAAGATCTAATTTGGAGCATTGGATTTCAAAGACGATCTTTTCCTTTTCCCAGAGCAGGTCTGCGATGCGGTGGATGGAGAGGAATGGGCGTTCAATCTCGACTCGATCTGGAAGGAAGAGCTTTTGTACCTGGAGCTGGAGGAGGAGGTGGTCCTCGCTTTTGCTGTAGAGATGGCATCGAGAAGATTTTTGAAGGTGGTAGAAATGGGGCATGCGGCTGACCCCTCGCCTCACTTTGACGGGGGATCGGCATTCGAGGCAACGAAAAGAGGCTGCCGGGTCTGCGTCGGCGGCAAAGATGCAGTCCTCGCCATTTGTTGCATAAAGAGCCATAAGCTCATCCTTTTCGAGGAGAACGTACCAAATGCCTTAAGGCCCGGGTTCATCGAATGTTGGGCCGAGTGCAAAAAAGGCCCGCCCTTCATTCACTTGCGATGAATCGTCTAGAATTATATGGTCTTGACAGAAAGAGGATCCAAGCTCAAAGTATTTTCATTCTTTTGATGATTTTTTTCCATTTTTCATTTAGGAGAGCATGAGCGCCAGCACTACCTTTAGCAATCCACAGCATCAACAGAAGATCGAGGAACTGGTCGCCATCGCAAAAGAGCAGGGGTTTCTTACCTACGAGGAGATCAATGAAATTCTCCCGATGACCTTCGACTCTCCGGAACAGATCGACCACGTGCTGATCTATCTCAGCGGCATGGATATCCAGGTCCTCAACCAATCGGAAGTAGAGCGTCAAAGGGAGAAGAAGAAAGAAGCGAAGGAGCTGGAAGGGCTCCCCAAGAGGACTGAAGGGACTTCAGACGACCCAGTCCGGATGTATCTTAAGGAAATGGGGTCCGTCCCTCTGTTGACTCGCGAAGAAGAGGTAGAGATCTCCAAGCGGATCGAAAAAGCGCAGATCCAAATTGAAAAAATCATTATGCGCTTTCGCTACTCGATCCGGGAAGCGGTGTCCATTGCCATGCACTTGATGGGGGGCAAAGACCGGTTCGATAAAGTCATTTCGGAAAAAGAGGTCGCCGATAAAGCCCTCTTCCTAAATCTGCTGCCCAAGCTGTGCGAGCTCATGAAAAACGAGGAGCAGCTCCTTGAGAAGTCCCTCGTTCAGGGCCGCGATCCCGATTTAAGGAAGGAAGACCGGGCCCAGCTTCTTGAAAACCTGGAAAAATGCCGTATTCGTTCCCAGGCCTATTTGCGCCGCTTTTGCTGCCGCCACAACATCATCGAGGACTTCGGCGAGGTGATTCTCAACGCCT
>CAZVXG010000160.1:0-3168 GCA_964631635.1 uncultured bacterium
CTCCAAAGACTCACGAGATCATCCGCAGCAACCTGCATCGTTCGCCGTTATATGCAGGGACGATCCAGGGAGTCGGTCCCCGCTACTGCCCTTCGATCGAGGATAAGGTCGTCCGTTTTGCCGATAAGGAGCGCCATCAGATTTTCCTGGAACCGGAAGGGCTGAATACGGATGAAATCTACGTCAATGGGATCTCATCGTCTTTGCCATTTGACGTCCAGCTCGAAATGATCCGCAGCGTGATCGGTTTAGAAAAAGCAGAAGTGATGCGTCCAGCCTACGCGATCGAATACGACTATGTGAAAAGTGGCCAAATCTATTCGACTCTGGAAACCAAACAGATCGAAGGCCTTTTTCTCGCTGGACAGGTCAACGGAACAACTGGTTACGAAGAGGCGGCAGGACAGGGGATCGTCGCAGGCATAAATGCAGCGGCGAAAGTCTTGGGAAAGGCTCCTTTTATCCTCAAAAGGAGCGATGCCTATCTCGGCGTGATGATCGACGATCTGATCCGTTTTGATCTCTTAGAGCCCTACCGGATGTTCACGAGTCGAGCCGAACATCGGCTGCTTCTCAGACAGGATAATGCCGATTTGCGGCTTCGGCCGATTGCATTCCAATTCGGAATGGTTTCAGCTCAGCAGGCGGAGCGGGCGATCCAGAAAAAGGAAACGATCGAAAAAGAGGTCGCCCGCTTAGGGAAGATCTATAAGTCAATCGATGGGAAAAGCGTTACTCTCTCCCAGTTGATCTGCCGCCCGGAATGGACCTTTGCAATGGCAAGGCAAGCCTATCCTGAACAGATGACCGATTTTGGAAGCGTTCTGAATGAACAGATCGAACTGGAGATCAAATATGCAGGCTACATCGAGCGTCAGAAGAAGGAAGCGGCAAAACTCGAACAGCTCGATGGGATCAAAATTCCAAAGGATTTCAATTACGGGAAAATCATCGGATTGCGCACGGAAGCAAAACAAAAATTAAGCCGCTTCACGCCAGAGAATTTAGGCCAGGCTTCGCGCATCTCGGGAATCTCGCCAGCCGATATTTCAATCTTGCTGATTGCACTCCAAAAGAGGGATTAGTATTTTCAAATCTATGAGCAAATTAAAATTTCCAACGCTTCTTGCGATTACCGACAATCCTTCCGTTCGCTTTTGGATCAAAAAATATCTCGAAGAGGACTTTTTCATCCTCAGCGCAGCGAAAAGGCAGGCGGCGCTCGAGGCGGCCAAGACTGCATCGCTCGACTTCATCATCGTCGATTCGGAATTCGAGGAATGCAATGCCTTGAAACTATGCGCTGAAATGAAGCAGATCCTCCGCACCTTGACCCCGATTCTCCTGATCACCGGCAGGCTAAAGAAAACCTACCTGGATACTGCTATCGCAGCGGGGGTGACCGATTTTCTCAACAATCAACTCGATCCGGAAGAACTCCAAATTCGGATCGAGGCGATCCGAAAAGGCCACTCGCTTCGCGAGAAAACGGAGGGGGCTGCGGTTGCGATTCCACAAAAGATGCAAGAATCTTCCGGTGCCCATTTGCGCAATCGATTCCTCCTCCACAATCAAGCCATCCAATTGATCGCGGAAGCGAAAAAAGAAGGAGCGCCCGTTATAGCCCTCGTCATGCGGATCGATCGGTTCAACGAAATCCAAAATCAGATCGGCCATTTCATTTCGGAAGAAATCTTTCCGCCTCTATCGGATCTCATCGTTCGTTTCCTGATCCCACCCGATCTTTTACTCCCTTCAACCGAAGGCCGCTTGATCATCGTGCTGAAAAATAAAAAAGCCGACGATGCCCGGTCCCTGGCTGAGCGCATCTCCAAAGAGGTGGCGTCGACCTCTTTCGAAACGAAGAGCGGATCGATCTCTTTGACTCTATCGGCCGCAATTGCTCCCTTGCAAGGGACTGAAAAGGATTTTAAAAGCCAAGTCGACGCTTCTTTCCAAGCGCTCAAAAAAGTCCAGGCTGAAGCAAACTGTATTCTCGTAATCGAAGCGGAAGGTTCCGATGCGCCCTAGGCTCCATCTGATTCAACTCCCAGACAACACTCCGGTTTTTGAGAGGCTCCAACTCGAAGAAGCCTTGCTTCGCTCTGATGAACGGAGCTTTTGCGTGATGAATTTTGGATCTCCCCGCGCCATTGTGATGGGCGTTTCCGGCGAAGCGGCCCTGCTGTTAAATCTCTCCAAAGTGGAGCGGGAAAAGCTCCTCGTGATCAAGCGATTCAGCGGAGGAGGGACAGTCATCGTCGACGAAAACACCCTTTTTGTCACATTCATCTTGGCGAAAAAGGATCTTGAGATCTCCTCGTTTCCTGAGCCCATCCTCAGGTGGTCGTCGGATCTCTATGTCTCCGCTTGGGGGATTCCCGACTTCCATTTGAGGGAAAACGACTATTGCATAGGGGATAAAAAATGTGGGGGCAATGCCCAATACATCCGCAAGAACCGATGGATGCATCACACGTCCTTTCTTTGGGACTACGAGCCGGAAAATATGGACGCTCTCCTCCTTCCTCCAAAGCGGCCCGCTTATCGGCTCGACCGACCGCATGAAGAATTCCTATGCCGGCTTAAGACCTACGGCGCCAATCCCGAAACCCGGATTGACCAATTGCGCGAGGAGCTTGTAAAGCAGTTTTACATAGAAGAATTCGATCTCGCCGAATACCAGAGCAAACCGCACCGGCAATCCACCCATATCATTGCCTTATAATACCGAGAGCCAGCTCGCAAAACTCCATTTCGGCCTAAATCCGCGCTTTTGCCGCAAAGACTTGATCCTGGCGCAAATTGCCTATGCTACCATTGATCAAAATCAAACTTCAAAACTGCGGAATGGTATAAGCCTCTATTTTCCTGCATCGGGAAGGCTGAGAAAATCTTTGATCGCCTGCTTGGAAGCTTCCCTGCCGATCAAGGCGAGCGATTCGGTCAGAGGGATATTTTTCGGACAGACTCTTACGCAGTTTTGGGCATTACCGCATCCCGCTATGCCCCCCTCATCCATGGCTGCCCGGAGCCGCTCCGCTTTTTCCAGCTTCCCGGTAGGGTTGGAATTGAAGAGACGGACCTGGGACATAGCGGCAGGTCCCATGAAGGGGGATTTCGAGTTCACTTGCGGACACGATTCGCTGCAGCATCCGCATGTCATGC
>CAZVXG010000161.1:0-3167 GCA_964631635.1 uncultured bacterium
GAACCGGCGGATCTGTGCGGGAGATACATAGATGTCTTCCGCAGAGGGAAGGTAGTTGTAGTTAGGAGAGCGGAGGAATCCGAATCCGTCTGGCAGGACCTCGAGGACCCCTTCCCCGTAGAGCACCTCGTTGGGCCGCTCTGAAATGGTCCTCACGATCTCGAAAACGACGCCCGATTTGGGCAGGGAGGCAGTGTGCTTGAGGCCGATGCTGCGGGCATAGGCTTGAAGCTGGTCGATATTCATCCGCTGCAAATCGGAGATTTTGGTGAAGGCTTCGAAAGTTTGGGGTTGGGAGGGCTGTTCGATATTTTGCGTTTGTGGCTGGTCTTGGTTCATGGGAAAAAACTCACCTTAGGTTTGTTTGAGGATGGTTCGGTTCAATGCAACGACCTGCTTCTTGAGGTCTTCCAAAGATCCGTTATTTTGAATTGTGTAATGGGCGCGCGCTGCTTTCTGATCGGGGCTCAGCTGCCGTTTCATTCTTCGGTCATAGTCGATCAATTTGAATCCTGCTTGCTCGAACCTGCGGCGGGCAACGGCCTCATCCGCAAGGACAGCGATTGTACAATCGTAAAATGGCTCCCCCTGGATCTCAAATAGGAGGGGAATTTCTACCACGAAAGAGGCGTAGGTTCCCGAACGGCAAGCCGCTGCATAGAGTTCTTCAATTTTACGGAGCACGGCTGGGTGCAGGATCTTCTCTAATCGTTCCAGTTGCTGCGGATCCTCAAACGCTTTTTCAGCAAGCACCTTGCGGTCGATCTTTCCATTTTGGTAAACCTCAGGGCCGAATTGCCGGATGACTTGCTGTCCGAGATCGGTGTCTGGCACAAGAAGCTCATGCACAATCGCATCTGCATTGACCGTAAAGGCGCCGAGCTTCTGGAAGAAGTGGCAAACGGAAGTTTTCCCGCTCGCCACTCCACCTGTGATAGCAATTTTCTTTAACCTTAGCATTCGGCCCAATTTTTGCCAACTGATAGTTGGACTTCGATCGGCACATTGAGTTTGAGGACCTGTTCCATTTTTTCCTTTATGAGCTCTTCGAACATGGGGATCTCGCTATCGGGGACTTCGAAGATGAGCTCGTCGTGGATCTGCAGGATCATTTTCCCTTTCAGGTTTCGCTCCTGGATCTCCCTGTCGATCCCGATCATCGCTATCTTGATCAGGTCGGCCGCCGTCCCTTGCAGGGGGGTGTTGATGGCTAGCCGTTCTGCGGCTGCCCGGATCGAGGGGTTTTGATTCGATAGTTCCGGGATCGGCCTCTGGCGCCCCGTCAGAGTGGTCGCCATACCGGTTTTTCTGGCGGCGGCCTTGCAACTTTCCAGGTAGCCGAGGACTTTTGGGTAGCGCTCAAAGTATTTCGTTATGAATTCCGAAGCTTCCCGCATCGGGATCCGGAGCTGCCTGGAGAGGCCGTACGGCCCCTGGCCATAGAGGATGCCGAAATTGACCGTCTTTGCAGCTGCGCGCATTTCGGAAGTGACCATAGCAGGAGGGATGTCGTAGACGAGCGAGGCCGTATGGGTGTGGATATCTTGTCCCGACTGGAAGGCTCGCACCAACTCGGGATCTTCGCTGAAATGGGCGAGAATCCGCAGCTCGATCTGGGAATAGTCGCCTCCGACATAGGACCAGTCGGGGCGCTGTGGCTTGAAACAGGCGCGGATCGAGAGTCCCTCTTCAGTTCTCACGGGGATGTTCTGGAGATTGGGATCTTGCGAGGAGAGGCGTCCCGTCGCGGCGACCGATTGGCTGAACGTACAGTGGATCCGATGGGTTTTCGGATGGATCGATAGAGGGAGGGCTTCGACATAGGTCGAGCGGAGTTTTTCCAATCCCCGGTATTCGAGAATCTGGTGGACGATCGGATGGTCGAGAGCGAGCTCTTCCAAGACATCGGCGCTTGTGGAGAATGCAGTTTTTTTGCGGGAAGGGGGTTTCATCCCCAGTTTTTCAAACAGGATCTGGCTGAGCTGTTTCGGCGAGTTAAGGTTGAACGGTTCGCCTACGGCGGCAAAAATCGTCTCTTTCAGTTTTTCAAGTTCCCGAGTCAGCTTCACGTTCAATTCTTTGAGTTTCTCGGCGTCGAGATAGATGCCGGTCCGCTCCATTTTCTCGAGGATGGTCAGAAGCGGCAGTTCGAGTTCGGCAAACAGCCGGTCGAGCTTTCTCTCCTTGAGTTCCTCTTCGAGGAGTTCTTTGAGCCGCGCTGTATAGTCGGCGTCTTCGCAACAATCGACATAGGTGCCAGTCGGAGTTTTGATTTTTTGGAACCTTTCGAGCATGAGTTCCTCGAGGTCATGGCGCCGGCTTTGCGGATTGAGGAGGTAGGAGGCGATGAGTGTGTCGAAGGAGACGCTTCTCAGCCGGATGCCGGCATTCTCCAGCACATGGAGGTCGTATTTCACGTTATGTCCATAAAAGGAGCATTTTGCCTGGGCAAAGAACTGTTTCAATGCGGCGAGTACATTTTTATTGCAAGGGACGTACCACGCCTCTCCGGGTTCGACGCAAAAGCCGACGCCCGCCAGGCAGGCGCTCATCGGGGATGCGCCGGCGGCGTCCGTATCGATACAAACTTCTTTGGCTTTGGCCAATTTATCGAGCAGCTCCGCCACTTTCTCTTCATCTACGAAATGATATTCAACCTTGTCGATCCGCCGTTTTTCTTTCCCCGTCTCCCGGAGGAAAGAATGGAATTTCATCCGGTGGTAAAAATCAAATAATTTGGCTTTATCAGGCTCTTTCAACTGAAAATAGCTGGCTTGTTTTGGAACAACGACGCTCGTATCGAGTGTTGCGAGGGCGCGGCTCATCAACGCTTCTTTCTGTTGCGTGCGGAGGATCTTCTGCTTCTTTTCCCCTTTCACCTTTTCTGGATGAGCGAGCAGGTTGTCCAATGTTCCGAATTCTTCCAGGAGGGCGCAGGCGGTTTTGGGGCCGAATCCTTCCAATCCCGGGATGTTGTCGGAGGCGTCTCCGACGATCGCCAGGTAATCGAGCATCTGGTCGGGGCGGACGCCGAAGAGTTCCTTCACCTTTGCCTGGTCGATCAGCAGGTTCTCTTTATGGGCGTGAATTATGAAGATCTGCTCGTTCACAAGTTGCATCAAATCTTTATCGCTGGTGCAAAGATAGGCATTGGCCCCCTGCTTTGC
>CAZVXG010000162.1:0-3135 GCA_964631635.1 uncultured bacterium
TGTCACCTTAAACCGGGCTTTCACAGCCTTGCGGGTCTTCATCTTAGGCATGACTCTTCTCCTTATTTACTTGTTCGACAGCTCCCCCAGAACTGCCCTTGGGCTTCTTGCCGCTGGGCGATAGCACAGTCGTAATTGTACGGCCCATCATTTTCGGAGGAGTTTCCACGATCGATATATCGGAAAGATCCTCGCAAAACTGCTTTACGACCCTCTGTCCCAGATCGATGTGAAGCATCTCCCTGCCGCGGAACATGATCGAAATGCGTACTTTGTTCCCCTTGATGAGAAACTCACGGGCATGCTTCACCTTAGTTTGGAAATCATGAGTGTCGATATTAGGCTTCAGTTTGACTTCCTTAACCTTGCTCGGAACTTGCGCCTTTTTACTATCTTTTTCCTTCTTTTGCTGATGGTACCGGAATTTCCCGTAATCGATAATCTTGGCTACTGGAGGCTTTGCCGTGGGAGCAATCTCTACGAGGTCGAGTCCCGCTTCTTCAGCTTTCATAAGGGCCTCTCGCAAACTCATGACCCCAAGTTGCTCGCCGCTTTCTGAGATGACACGCAGTTTGTCAGCTCGGATTTCTCTATTGATTCTCAATGCAGTTCACCGTTAGTTATGTGTTCAATCCGTTCCAGAAAGAGATCTTTCTAACAAAAGCGCGACTAATCTTTCAACCGAAGCCTTCACTAAAAACTCATTCACAGCCTTTTCAATCAAAAGGTCAATCGAAAAGGCTGCCCACTGCCGTCCTAAATTATCTTCTACTAAAAATTCCAGCTGAGGGGTGCATTTCTCTCCTGTCAGCTCCAATTCAACTTCTTCCTCCTGGAGCGCCTCGAGAAGGGTTTGCACATCCCGGTCCGATCTCTTTCGCCCCCGGAGGCGAAGACGATGCTCAAAGCCTAAAATATTAAGTGTTCTGCCAGTCATTTGCAAGGACGAAATCAATTTCTCCCGCAATGCTTCGGGAGAGCTGAAACAGCGGATGCGGATTTGGGTTCCTCCCTCCCCTGCCAAAAGCCCCGTTTCTGGATCCCAGGGAGTCCTGGGTTCTTCATAAACTTCGGCCAGAAGATTCCCCATTTCCGTGTCGAGGGCTGGCTGAAGAGAAGGGGCCGTCTCGCGGTCGGGAAACGCAACTTCCAGCGCACCGACGAATAGCCACTGCTGCCTCAAAGTTTCGATGAGTTCCCGCTTCCGCTTCAGGCCGGGGGAAAGCCAGATAAACCTTCCGTCGAGAAGGCGCCAGTAGCCAAGGGCTTTCCCAACTTCCATATGGCTCTTTTCCGGGTAGGCGCGGAGTCTTTTCAAAAATTGTTTTAATTCATCCTTGCTGGGAAGAGCGCAACCGGTCAGGGAAAGCTCTCCACCTCCTGCGTCTCGGATCGGCCAGAGCTTGAAAGCGGCCAATTGGGCGGAATTCAACAGATGGGGTCCCGGACTCAGGTCGATAAAGGAACCGATCTGAACAATTTCAACAAGGCCGCCCCCATCCAACCTTAGCCGGTCGGCCCGGGAAGAAAGCCCTTCCTTCAGGAGAAATTCCCGAGCGCTGAAAGGGACCATCTCGAAGGTCTGAATCGGCCGCTTTTCCCGGACGATCTGGCGCATCCTCTCTTCGATCAAATTCTCAGCTTCGGGAGGGAGGCGGTGAGCAGAGCGGAAGCCGTAAGCAAAACCTATAGATGTGAGGCTCCCTCCCAAAAGCTCAATGCCTGGAAAAAGTTCGAAGAGGGCTGAGGCGGCGATCGAAGCCGCGGTATTGTTGAGAGGTAAATTCAATGTTCATCACTTCCGGGAAATGGGATGTAGCTGACTCGAACAGCTGACCTCCACGATGTCAACGTGGCGCTCTAACCAACTGAGCTAACACCCCATTAAAAACAGGGATATCGTAATGGATCGGCGAATAGTCGACAAGTTTTTATAAGCCTGAGGCAAATGCAGCGGCAAGACATCCGATGCCCAGGATTCCAAGCACGAGCGTGGCTGCGGCGCTATCGGCTGGGGTCGAATAGGAGTAGCAAGGGTCATAATAGTAGCTTCTCCTATAAACGGGGTAGCTGGGAGCGCAATCGTAATAAGAAGTTGAATAGGAAGGACCCCACCAGGAAGATCTCGGATAGTAGGTGTCTGTCCTGCAGGTGGTATTGCCAAAGATTCCGGTGCGGCAGGTAGTCCGGCTGGCAGGCTCATTCCGAGTCGTACACACGCGGCCGCCCACTCTCTCATGGCAAGCGGTCGTGCTGGAAGCTGGACGGTTCGTCGTGCAAGTACGACTGAAAGGGCTTGTGTAGCAAACAGTTGAACTAGGGGCTGGGCAGGTCATAAAAACACTCCATTTTTTAAGAATTTTTTAAGATTAGGGTAATGGATTTAAAAGTTTCTAGCAAGACAGAACCTTGGCGAGTAAAAATTTTC
Organism: uncultured bacterium; assembly: GCA_964631635.1. GTDB lineage: Bacteria > Chlamydiota > Chlamydiia > Chlamydiales > SM23-39 > DALYFE01. Next base: position 2,429 of record CAZVXG010000162.1, read on the forward strand.
ATTAACCTATAAAACCGTCTCTTATGATAGAATTTACCCACAACATGATGAAAAAGTGTTTTGAATAAACAAAAATTAATTTGAGGTCGCCGTGAATCCTACCCATACACAACTCATTTCCGATGCAAAAAATCTGCTCGCTGAGGTTCAAACTCAGAACTCCAGATTACACGATCCTTTCGAAGAAGGACTCTCTCGCACAAGCAATAGGATAGTCGGGGCAGCGATCGGAATATTTACTCCTTTAAGTTTTGGTGGAATCCTTGTAGCGGATGCAATAACAGATAGCAATAAATTACGGACTATTCAAAAAAAATTGGACGGTATCACAACGACTGAGTTAGATAAAACTCATTCTGATTACAACCAGACACTATGTGCACGTGATTTCCAAACACAGGTATGCGGAAATATCGCGGATTATACTCGCACAGCACAGAAAGTTAAATTGGCTGTTGTTGCTGGATGTTTGTTAACCTTTCCTCTAGCATACTCAATAACAGAACAAATGCTGACCGCCAGGGGTCTCGAGAATCTCGTTATAGATCCTGTCTTAAACGCTATGGCGAACTGTGGAACCTTTGTCTTCTATTCAAGCATGGCGTATGGCCTCTATCATCGATTCTTCGCCCGTCCTGTACTGGATCTCACTAACCAAACACTTGCTCAACAAGCTTCGAAAAAATTGTACGCCTGCTAATCCGAGC
>CAZVXG010000163.1:0-3127 GCA_964631635.1 uncultured bacterium
CCGAGCGGCCATTGGAAACTCAAACCTCCAAAGATGATCACGCCCATCAGGGTGCCGATCTCAGAGATTCCCAGCCCTATCTCTTTGGCGTAGACAGGGACCAGGCCATAGACAGCGGCCAGGAGCATCCCGGAAACGACGCCTCCCCAGCAACCAAGAGGAGAAATGCGGAAAAGCTGTAAGAGAGTCAACCGGACTGAAGAGTTTATTTTTGGACTTTCGATTTTTCTCACTGAAATCGGCAGGACCGATAGGGCGAAAAGGGTGGCTATAATAAAGAACGGATAGACCGATTTGGGATCGGAGAGGTTGATGAGGAATTGCCCGCCAGAAAGAGCCCCGTAGAAAAGAGCGAGATAAAGAGATAGGGCGGCTCCTCGCAAGGCGGGAGGGCTTTGGATCAGCAGCCAGCTTTCGATCACGATAAATACCCCGGCTGTGCAGACTCCGCAGACTAAGCGCAAGGCGCTCCAATAGAGCGGATCGATCCAAAGCGCTTGAGCCAGGACCAGGAGGGTCGACAGAATCGCAAACACCGCAAACGCTCGGATGTGCCCCACCTTTCCGATCCAGCGGCTTAACCAAAGCGATCCGAGCAGGATGCCGATATAAAGGGCCGAAGAGACGATCCCGATGGTTTCGGCGGAGAATCCTTCCATCTCCAGGCGCACCGAGATGAACGTATTCAATAGGCCGCTTCCCATGATCAGGAAGATTAAACTCGTCAAGGGTGCAGAAAGGCAGCGGGCTAGCTGGAACATCAAAGATCTCCCTACCTGATCGTGCCAGCCCGACCGTTTTTCTTAAATGACAATTGCAACAGTCTAACTATTAGTTTATTACGAATTAATTATATATATTGAAATATAATAGCATTAAGAACAATAATCAAATTATAGGTTAATTATGGAACATAAATTAAAAGAAGTTCTTACTATTCAAGAGGCCATGGATAATTTGTCCTCGATCGCTGAGATCGACCTGGAGCATCCTCCGCGCCTTGGGATCGTGCAGGGAGTCAGGCTTGTGACGGATGAGGCAGAGTTCCCGATGGGTTCGATCCAATGGCTCGCACAGGAGGGAAACGAGCCGATTCTCGAGATCCTCGATCGGACCTATCGGACGGTCCATCAGCATCTGGTATCCTTGTATGAAAATCCTGAAACGGATTGGGAAAGTAAGAAAACCGAAAGTGGAATTGCGGCGATGATGTCGCTGGTCGGGGAATCGGCCGATAAGATGGACCGCTACTTGGCGTTCCGCGCTGACAAGAATGAAGATAAAGAGGTCCAAAAGATCGCCAATCGGGAAGAGTTCCAGGCTTTGCAGCAATTCTATCTCCATCGGTTCTTAAGTAAATTTGGAAAGGCTATCGAGGGAGAAGAGGCGTGGAGGGAAGAATGGGCTGACAACATGGAAGCTATTTTTCCGACGATGAGCGGATTGAAGGATTTCGAAACGGTCCGCCGCGACGAGGAGTATGAATTATTCTATATCCGCAATGAAGACGGGAAGCCTTATTTCAACAACGAGTTGCTGCGCAATATCAAGTTGACGGTCGATTTCGACTCCCAAGACGAGACATTCGAAGAGGATCCGCTTCTCAAGGTGCGGGCGATAGAAGATCGGGATCTTCAATCCTCGGCAAACCAAATCCTCGGCGGCTGCCATTCCCGGATCGAGGATTTTTTCAAGATCGCGAAAAAATTGGAAGACAACGGTCTGGCCCAGGCGCTCAATACAGCTATCATGGCTCTTTTCCTCGCCGCGAATCCCCGTAATTTGCTCCAAAATACTGCCGGCAAAAGCTGCCTGCAGTACTTCACCGATTTTCTGACGTTTCTCCGCAGATCCATGAGGGCAGGAGAGTATCAGAAATGGATCGCCTATCCGCCGGATCGGAGCGACAAGACGGCAGCCGTACTCTTGACCTTGACTCATGGACTTTGCCGCGCTTTTTTCCTCCGGGTCGGCGGAGTCAGGCAGGAAGCGATCGGCCTGATCCATAGGACGATGCGGAGAGGCGAAGAGATTTTTCAAGCTAAGAAAAAGCAGATCTTGAAAGGGGAGACGCTCTGGAACCAGTTTCTTTTAGCCGATGAACGGTTAAGAGCCTTGCTTTCGAAATTCCCCAATGGCCCTCTTTTCAAGATTCTCGATGTGATCCGGGAAGAACAGGAAGAAAATGCGATCGTTCCATTCGATCCGCTTGCACAAGAGAATCTCCCATCGCGGCTCTATCAGGTTAAATGCAAAGAAAAGGCGATGGATGTGATCCGTCTGCCATCGCCTGTGCGCCAGTCGCTGATCAATACATGCGAAACGGCCGATGAGTTTCGGGGCTTTCTCCGCTCGCTGGGGGAAGAATCGCCCAAGAGAAGGCATTTGATCGTGAATTTGAACGATCGCACTTCCTGGCGCGAATATGCGAGGAGCCGCGCGATCGAGAACCTCCATATCAACGCTGAGTATTCCAAATTTTTGTTCATCGTTACGTTGCCTAAAAATACCGATTTTTATTATCAGAACAACGAATATCTGAATTTGAATAAGGCGGAAGAGTTCATCGCAGCCTTCAAGGCGCAATTGGCTTCTCCCGCAGAATGCGGCTTCTTTTTCCCCGCTTCCTGGAAAGAGAGCGAGATCTCCCGATTCGCCGATTCTGCCCTGCAGAATATCCATACCTATTTTTTCCACTCGAAAGAGAGCCTCACCCGGCGCAACCGGGAGGATTTCATCGAGATTTTCTATCAATTTTTCATCCTGAAGGCGATCGAGCAGTTCGATCCCGATTCGATCAGCTTCACGTGCAAAGATGCGATCGACACGGGCGCATCTCAAGGGGCTTCCTTCTATGGGTTCTTAAAGCTGTTGCACGGGGATTTCTCGAAGAAAGAGGAGCTGGATTTCCTCCTATGGCTCTTCTACGCGCCCGCCCTCTTCATCAGAGAACGGGCTATCGATGCTGAGCGGCTCAACCGCTCTTTATCGACTTTAGAGCGTTTCGATACGGAGATAGCATCTTACGGAGATAAGATCCTCAAGGCATTCGAGGCGCTTTACCGTCCGAACTTTTTTAAGGAGCTTAACGTAGCTCATCTTTGAGGCGATACCATACCTGGCGTGC
>CAZVXG010000164.1:0-3105 GCA_964631635.1 uncultured bacterium
AGCTCGTGCGGACCGAGATTTTTTCCTTCGGGGCTTCCATGAGATCGATGGTGCCCTGGATGGCATCGTCCATGTACATCATGGGGAGAACCGAACCTCGGTCGATATAAGAGACATAGCGGTTGTGCTGAATGGCTCCATAAAAAATGTGGATGGCATATTCAGTCGTCCCGTCTCCAGGAGGCGCTTTATAGCCGAGAAGTCCCGGATAGCGAAGAGACCTCACGTCCACGCCATACCTGATAGCGAAATACTGGCATAAGAGTTCTCCCGAAACCTTATTGACTCCATACATCGTCGTCGGTTCCAGGATCGTATGCTGAGGGACCGCGTCCTTGGGAGTCGTAGGGCCAAATGCAGCGATGGAACTGGGCCAAAAAACCTTGAACTGCTTTTTTAGCGCAAGATGCAAGATATTGCGCAATCCGTTGACATTTACATCCCAAGCGAGTTCCGGGTCCTTTTCTCCTTGCGCAGAGAGGAGCCCTGCCAGGTGATACACTTCTGTGATCTGATACTTTTCGATGAGAGATTCCAGCTGCTTGCGATCGCGCACATCGCCTATCTCCACGATGTCCTGAGCAGAGGTGGCCGCTCCATGCCTTTCAAAGGCAATCACGCTCTTTTTGCCCACCTTCTTTTGTAAGGCGGGGACGAGATCTGAACCTACCAGTCCCGATGCGCCCGTCACTAGGATTTTTCTCATTTTAATCTCCTAAATAAAGAATGAAGCTTTTTAGATAGCCGCTTTCAGGATGGAAGATGGAGATTGGATGGTCCAGCGCGTGGCGGTGGCGACCGAGGATGCGCACCCGCCGCTTCGCTTCCAATGCGGCTCGAAAGAGAATATTCTGAAATAGCGATTCGTCGACGTGGTAGGAACAAGAACAGCTCAAAAGAAGCGATCCCGCAGGCATCTTCTGCAAGGTCAGCCTGTTGAGTTCCTTATAGGCTCGAAAGGCGTTTGCAATATCGGCGCGCTTTTTGACAAAGGCTGGCGGATCGAGAATGACGAGATCGTAAGCAAAGTCGGCGCGTTGCAGAAAATCAAAAAAATCGGCTTCGATGAACCGATGGTTTTGCAGGCCGTTCAGCTTCAGGTTTTGCTCCAGGGGCTCGCGGCAGCGGGCGCTGCTTTCGACGCTGTCGACATGAGAGGCTCCGCCTGCTAAAGCGGCGATGCTGAAGCCTCCGGTATAGGCAAATGCATTCAAGACGCGGGCGCCTTGTGCTTGCTCGCGGACAAAAAGTCGCATCTCGCGCTGATCGAGAAAAAGACCGGTCTTTTGGCCGCTCCGGACGTCGACGGCGAATTTCAAATCGTTCTCCACCACTTCCACTACGGGGCGCTCAGGGCCGTAGAGGAGCGAACGGGCTTCTTCCATCCCCCCTTTTTTACGGAGAAAAGAGGTCGATTTCTCATAGAGCGTCGCAGGATGAAATTCTTCGATTAGAAGAGCGGCGATCAGCTCCTTGATCGATTCGAGGGCGGAATGGGAAATTTGGAGGACCAGTACGTCGGCATAGGCGTCTACGACGAGGCCTGGAATCCCATCCCCTTCGGCATTGATGAGGCGAATGGCGTTGGTCCGGGTGGGATCGAACCAGCGGCGGCGAAGAAGGGCGGCATTGCGGATGCGGCTTTTGAGGGCCTCTTCAAGCGATTCGGATCCGTATGCGATCATGTGGCCGGCAATGGAGTGGCCGGGGTTGAGGAAGGCAAGTCCAAGCTTTTCCCCTGAAGCCGCTGCGACCTCGGCAATCGATCCTTCGGGAAAAGAGGCGACGGCGCCCGAATAGATCCAGTGATGGTGCTGGAGAATGGGTTTTTCTTTCCCTTTCTTTAATTGGAGACGAGAGAAAGTTTGCATGGCTTCTTCTTGATATTGATGGGTTCCAGGACGCGTCCGATCAGATCATAACCGGAAGTATCTGTGATTGCGACTTCGTAGAGTTTGCCGAAACCGGTAACCTTGCGGCCATCGTTGATGATGATCTGGCCGTCGATGTCTGGGCATTGCCCCCGATGCCGGGCTCTCAGAAGGAGTTTGGATTCCGGGTGGAATCCTTCCACGATAGCGGAGAGCTTGCGGCCGATCATCGCGCGACTCCGCTCGGCGCTAGATTTGAATTGAGCCTCTACGAGCCGATCAAACCGCTCTTGCTTAAGGGCGGCTGCAATCTGGTTGGGCAATTTTGCGGCGTAGGCTTCTTTCTCGAGAGAAAACTGAAAAATGCCTACATGGTCGAGCGGAACGCTTTTGACAAAATCGACAAGCTCCTGGAATTGCTCTTCCGTTTCCCCTGGAAATCCCACCATGAGGCTGGTACGGATGGCTACATCGGGGATGGAGCGGCGTAAAGTATGGAGCGTCTGAAGAATCTGGGCTTTCGAGGTGGTCCTATGCATCGCTTTGAGGATGTCGTCATTGATATGCTGGATCGGCATGTCGAGATAAGGGCAGACGCGCGGATCGCTGTGCATGACGGCGATCAGTTCTTCGTCGATCTCATCGGGATAGAGATAGAGGAGGCGAATCCAAAAATCTTTTTCGATCTTCAGCAACTCGCGAAGAAGTTTGGCAAGGGCGCCTTTTTCCCGCCGATCCTTGCCGAAATCGCCCAGATCCTGCGCGATCAGGATGATTTCGAATACTCCTTGCGAAAGAAGAGCTTGGAATTCTTTGAGGACTTGGCTCTCCGCCTTGCTGCGCAAAGGACCTTTGATCGTGGGGATGATGCAAAAAGCACACCGCTTCTTGCAACCTTCGGCGATTTTCAAGTAGGCGTAATGTCTAGGAGTCGTTAGGGTGCGGGGTACTTCCCCCCATTCGAGATAGCTGCGGGCGTTTGTGACCGCTCCGCCTGCCGATGCCGTTGTCACGGCGTCGAGGATCTTTTCGACGTCGCCCGATCCGAGGAGATAGTGGATCTGCGGGAATTTCTCCAACAGGGCCTCCCCATGCTTTTGGACCATGCAGCCAGCGACGATCACCTTCGCGCTCTCTTTCTTCTGGCGGAATAAATCGCCGATCGTGTCGAGTCCCTCCTGGCGGGCGGCTTCGAGGAAGCCGCAGGTGTTCACGACGAGAAAATCGGCCTCTT
>CAZVXG010000165.1:0-3090 GCA_964631635.1 uncultured bacterium
TGAAAACATTTAAGGTTGGGTACTAGCGTACAATGCAAAAACCGTCGTCGTAGATGGGACCGTCTGCGCCTATGGGGAGTTTGTTTTCGAAAAAACGGCGGTAGACGGAAATGCCTTGGGCTGCCGTTTGTACGCAGTAGAAACAATTGGAAACCCACTCGGAACCTTTGATGGTTCCAGTCTCTCGGTTGAGCTGGAAACGAGAGGTGTTTTTACGCCGCCAATAGTCGGCTTCCCCAAACAGGAGAATGGGATTGGCGGGAGAAGATCCGGCTTTGCGCCGCACTTCTTCTAAGCAATATTCGAAGTCCACGCCGATGCCTCCCGGGAGAAAGATGGGAAGGTCGAGATAGAATTCAGCTTGCCGTTCGACCAGGCGGTCGAGGCGGTAGGTCATCTTGGCTTCGATATAGGGATTTTGAAGCTGTTCATTGACGACGCTATCTGGCGCGCGGAAATCGACGATGTTGGCGCAGGAGATAATGTCGAGATCTTTTGCGACTCGATTGCCGACTTCCATGGCGCCGGGGCCTCCGCCTGTAACGAGGGCGAGAGGAGTTCCCTGGCAAAGGAGGGGATGGGCGACTTGGTCGCGCATGATGAGGATCCCCTGGAGAAGCGCGCGAAGTTCTTGTTCGAATTGGCCTTGTTGGAGGTTGGATCCGTAAACGCCGAGGACGGTGGCTTTGCGAAAGGTTTCGACGAGAGGGAGGGGGACGAACAGGCCGGCGTCTTTTTCAGTTCTAAGGACGAACTGAAGGATGTTGTTTGTACTCTTATCGACCCAATATGCGGGGATGCCGAATTTGGCCAGATCGAGGAGCAGGGCGCGATCTTCATGGGAGAAAAACCCATCGTGAGAGCAAGAGGGGTATTGAAAATAGATCCGCTTCAGGCAGCGGGCAACTTTGTCATTGAGCAACATTCGCTTGAGGAGTGGGGTTGGGAAATGGCGGCAGAAGAGGACGCCTTGCGAGGTGATGAGTCCGTCTTCGATGGCTTTGAGGAAGGGATACTGTGGCTGCGCCTCGATATACTTCTCGACGATGAGGGCTTGGCGGGAGGGATGGGTGAGGCCAGGAAAATCATGTTTCAGGCTGTGGCGCGTGATCCAATCTGTCTCCTGGAGAGATTGCATCTGGATGCCTTTGACGATGAAGATGGAGGCGAGGAGGTCTTCGGGGCCAGGGGCGGTCGCGAAGGCAACGAAGAGGTTTTTGGGATTTTCGAGGTCGGCGATCAGTTGGTCGCGGTCGGTAAAAAAGACGTGTTCGCGATGAGGCTCGAGGGTATAGAATTCAAGCGGGATCTCATCGATGATCTGATGGCTATTGCCATAAAATTCATAGATGTCGCCTGAATCGGCGGTATCGGGTTGGAGAACGTTGGCCGTGGTGTGATGGTAGCCTTGGGGAAGCAGATAGTTCACGACGCGGGCATAGACAGTGCGGACGTGCAAGGGAGCGGTGCGGACGAGAAGGATTTGATTCTCGCCTATGATGCGAGGGGCGCCTTCTTCCCATTCGTGGTGGAGATGGAGAAGCTCACGGGTCTGCGGCATGTTCTTGCGGAGGGTAAGCGCCAATGTGGACAGAAAGTCGTACACAGTGGGCGCGTAAGTGATTCGGCCGTCGTATAAAGAAAGGAAGGCAACGGCGCGTCCCTCGTTCTTTTCTAAAATGAGATCGTTGCTTCCTTCGAGTCCGCCGAGCGACAGGAGAGGTCGTCCTTCTTCGTCTGAGCGGCCGATCAGGCGAAGGAGATAGTCGGGATCGCGCACGCGGCGGCGCTCGTCCGCGGCGAAAAGTTTACCGATGTAGGAACCGATGGTGAGCAGGTCGAGCATTGCGATGGCAAGAGAGCCGTAGGCGATCAATTCGACTTCGATGTGGGCAAAGTTGCGCTTGCGGTCATGATGGTATTCGCGGCCGATCCCTTCGAGGCCGATCTGCGCCAGGGTACTCTTCAAATTAAACGAGACGAGATTGGGATCGAGCTCATAGCCGATGAATCCGGGGAAAATTTTCTCGATTTTCACCGTGGCCAGGCGTCTTCTCTCATCGATTCGCCGCAGTGCAACGATAAAGCCGTCGGGCGTGACGAGATCGTAAAGGTGCGGATCGAGGTAGCTTTCCATCTATTGGACAGATAGCACGATTCCGAGAAACTTAATAGCCCTTGCCTTTCTCATAGAGGCCGATGAGTTGGCACTGGGCGAGGATGTGCCCTTGCATGGCCTTTTCGACTTCTTTTTTTGTGCAGCCGGCAGCCAGCGTCAGCATCGCGTCTAGAGCATAGAGTTTAAAGAAATAGCGGTGCTGCCCATCGGGCGGACAGGGGCCGATGTATTGGTTTTTGCCGGAAGTATTGCGGCCCTGGATGCTGTGAGGAGGGACAGCATTTTCTTCGATTTTGTGAACGCTCGGAGGAATATTGAAAAGAACCCAATGATCGTACATCCGATCGGGGCGGACCGAGGCGGGAACGTCGGGATCGTCCATGATGAGGACGAGACTTTTAGCAGCAGGCGGAACTGCTTTGATTTCTAGCGGAGGGCTGACATTCTTTCCTTCGCAGGTATAAAGAGAGGGGATTATCCTTTCGTTGCTGAATGCAGGACTGGAAAGTTGCATCGGACTCCTTGAGGCAAATTCAATAAGAGCATACACTCCATTGGTCTATGCTTCCAAGAAGTTTCGGAACCCACGATGGATCTTTTCATGCGGACGAAGTGACCGCATGCTCTTTGCTTTTGCTGTTTGACCGGATCGATCGAGACAAGATCCACAGAACCCGCGATCCCGATATTTTAGCTCAGTGCGACTATGTCTGCGATGTGGGAGGCATTTACGACCCGAAAAAGAGGCGCTTCGACCATCATCAGATCGATTATCAGGGGCCTTTGAGCAGCGCAGGAATGATCCTGCTCTATTTGAAAGAGCAAGAATTTCTGCCTTCCCATTTGTACGACACGTTCAACAGAGTGCTTGTCCTGGGGGTCGACGCGCATGATAATGGCCGGGCGAATCTGGAGATGGGCGTGACGACGTTTTCGCAGGTGGTCTCTAATTTTTTGCCGATCGAATATGA
>CAZVXG010000166.1:0-3057 GCA_964631635.1 uncultured bacterium
TTCCAAGCATCCGGGGAATGAGAGGGGGGATCAGAGGATGGTTCTCAAAACAGGAGGAGAGGGGTTCCCCTTCGGCGATTTTCACTTCGGCTCTGGCTACGACTCGCTCCAGGATCGGATGGCGCATCACCGTGCGAGCTTGGGAAAGAGTTGCGATCAGAGACAACCCCCCTTCGAGCAAGGCAGCGGATGCGCGAGCAAAGCGGACAAAAGCGACCCTCGCAAAGAGAGTCTTCAAAACGGGCATCTGTAGAACGATCTTGAGCACCGTTTCCTTCCATCGCTTCGAGACCCAGGCAATGCAAATGGCGAAGATAAGGGCAGCTGCGCAAAAGAGGAGCAGCAACTTCGAATCGCAGGCGAATTGGCTTGCGGCAAAAACGATCCGGGTAAAGGGATGGAGATCTCGCCCTTCGAATAGTTCGCGCAAAGAAGGAATCACGAAAAAAAGAAGCGCGGAGAGGACGCCTAAACAAAAAACGGCTAGCAGGGAAGGATAGAGCAGAGCGGCGAGAATTTGCTTGCGGACGTGGAGCTGGCGCATCATGAGCTGGGACAGCTCTTCGAAACATGGCGTCAGCCGGCCCGTTTTCTCGGCATTCGAGACCATCGAAATATAAAGAACATCGAACGTATTGCCATGCCGACTTAAAGCGCTGGATAAAGGATGTCCCGCTTTGACTCTAACGGATAGATCGAGAAGAAGGTTGTGTGGTTTGCTGCGTCTGTATTTCTCTTCCAAAGCGGATAGGGTTTCGAAAAGAGGAAGCCCCGCATGCAGCAAGCGGGCGATCTCGCGGGTCAAAGAAAGAACCTCTCGCTTGGCAAGAGGTTTGCTCATCTCTTTTTCACTCACCGGATCGATTTTGATTGCGAGGATCTGGAGTCGGATCAGCTTCTGTTTCGCATCCTGTATATCCTCCGCATCGATAGCGGCTCCGATTTTTTTTCCTGACTCTGAAAGAGCTTGGTAGCGGAATATCGGCATACAAACCTATCTCACTAATACCATTGTGGCCACACAAAGATGCAGTAAAAAGTCGCTCAAAATCATCTCAAATTTCCTCGAAAATCTTTAGTAAGCTAGGTTCTTCACTCTTCCGAAATGCGGGTTACGCGCAACACTTCCGCCGAAGTGGTCATGCCGACGGCGGCCAGTTCCACCCCTCTATCGAAAAGGGTCGACATCCCCTGGCTCAAAGCCACTTTCCTCAGCTCATCGGCATCCTGGCTCTTGAGTACTTGCGTTTTGATCTTGCCGCTTACAGGCATCAACTCGTAAAGCCCTAAGCGCCCCTTATAGCCTGTGCCGAAACAGCCTGAGCAACCCACTCCTCTGTATAGGCGCTCGCCTGCGATCTGTTCTTTTTTCAATCCCAGATCGTGCAGTTCCTCTGACGACGGGATATATCGAGTCTTGCAATCGGGACAAATACGTCTGAGGAGGCGTTGCGCCAGCACTCCTAGGATAGAAGAGGCCAAGAGGTAAGGCTCGATCCCCATATCGGCAAGGCGCGTGAGGGCGGAAGGAGCGTCGTTCGTATGAAGAGTACTGAGGACAAGGTGTCCTGTCAGCGAGGATTGGATTGCGATCTCCGCCGTCTCTTTATCGCGGATCTCGCCGATCATGATCACATCGGGATCCTGGCGCAAGATGTGGCGCAAGCCCTTCGAGAAATCGAGCTCGATCCTCCGGTTTACGTTCATTTGGGAAATGCCTGAAAGTTTGTACTCGACGGGATCTTCGATCGTCATCACATTCATTTCGGATGCGTTGATCTCCGAAAGCGCGCTATACAGCGTGGTTGTCTTTCCGCTGCCCGTAGGGCCGGTGACCAGGACGATCCCTTCTGGCATATGGATCAATTTGCGGCAAGCTTTCAAGACGCTTTCCTGCATGCCGATCCGATCTAGTCCGTAAACGATATTCCCTTTGTCGAGAATGCGGAGCACGATCCGCTCTCCATAGACGATGGGAAGCGTGCTGACGCGAAAATCGATCTCCCTGCCGCCATGCCGGAGTTTGATGCGGCCGTCCTGGGGCAGGCGCCGCTCGGCAATGTCCATCTTGGCCATCACCTTGACGCGCGTGAGGACCTGCGTCTGATATTCGCGCGGAGGCGTATGCCTCTTCTGCAACATTCCGTCGATTCGATAACGGATCGACAATCCCTCTTCCGCCGGCTCGAAATGAATATCGGAAGCCCCCTGCTGGATCGCCTCGACCAGCAACGTGTTCACCAAGCGGATGACCGGGTTGTGATCCGATTGTTCCAAGAGATCATACTCATCGTTTCTCTCTTCGCCTTTTGCAGGCCCGCTCTCTTTTTCCAAAGCGGAAAAAAACCGCTTCGTCTCCTCTGCTTTTTGCTCATAACACCGCTCGATCGCCGCTTCGATGGCAGCTTTTGGAGAATAGACGGGCAGGAGGGGCTTTTTCAAAGATAGGCGCAGCTCTTCGAGCGAATCGAGATCCAGGGGATCCGCTACGGCTACGAGGATCCCTTTCTCTGTCTGATCCAGCGGAAGGACCTGTTTTTGTTTGGCAAAAAGATAGGGGATGAGCGCAATCTTATCCCTGACAAAAGCAAAAGAATGGATCTCATCGTAGATGGGAAGCCCAAACCGCTCGGCGTTTTCTCGTTCTGCAGACATTCCAATTCCTTAATATAGGTCGAATAACATCTTCAAACTATTGTCGAAAAGCCGTTTGCGCTGTGCGAGTTTCGCCGCATCGATCCTTTCGAGAAATTCAGGGATGTCGCCCGCGCGCTTCATATATTCGCTTTGACGGATCTTCCGCAAATCGTCTACTGGATGGCGGATGATGCGAGGAGTGATGAAGACGAACATCTCGGTATTCGTATCGTGGATTTTGGTCAACCCGAACAGTTTGCCGATGCCAGGCAGATCTCCCAAAAAGGGGATTTTTTCTCTGCTATCTTCTTCCATCTTGCGCCTTAAGCCGCCCAAAATGACCGTTTCGCCATCCGCTACGCAAACCTGGTTTTCGATATGGCGCCTGTTGACGGGCGGCCTGTCATTCACTGTAAGATG
>CAZVXG010000167.1:0-3041 GCA_964631635.1 uncultured bacterium
GGACGGCTTTTACCTGCGATCCTGCGCCTTCACTCAAGGCAACTTTCCTCAAGTTATCCTTTCGCTCCAGGCTTTGGTTCTCGGCAAAATCCGTTGCGCATTTCTAAACCTTATTTTTGATAAATGGTATCAATTCTGCCTTGCGCGGACGAAATCATTCATACTGATATTGATCAAAATGCTCTCGCAGCTCGCATCCCAACCGCTATTTTGCCCGATGACGACCGCATCGTTCACGACCCAATCCTGAAAGGGATCGCTATCGCCCGATGAAATTTCCCATTGGGTCGTTTCTCCTTGGCTGTCGAGCAACAGAAGGTATCCGCTCACCCGGTCTATTGCGCAGATATAGAGTGTATGCTCGCCGTACTGCAGAGGACCGAGGAAGAGATTGGCCTCCAGAGAGGCGCCTGTATTCTGATTGATGATCCGGTAGTTGTAACTGGAAAACCAGCGATGGTTCTGCGTGATGGTGAGCGGATCGTTCAAGCGCCAGCTCAGGGCTTTTTGTCCGTCGTATCTGCTGATCCTCCATACGGATCCATCTTCGAGTTCCACCGAATCGCCGATTGCCGAAACAGCGGAAAGCCAATGAGTCGACGCAGGAAAATATACAGGAGGATAGGCGTTGAAGATATAGCCGCAACTTGCTTGCTCCTCGCAATAAGCGATCGAGGAGAGGGGAGAGGCAAGTGCAGTGAGAATTAGGAGAGGAATGGTTGTCCGCATGGTGTGACCTCGTAAAATGAACTCGGGCCTTAAGGCCCGAAATTGTTTGCGGTTTTGGGCCCAACCCGTCTTTTGAAAATACCCTGCCTGCCTCGCAAGTCTTCGGATGGAACATCTTAGCAACACACATCTATTTTTGATAACGAAAAATAATCCTTCCGTTAAAGAGAGGAAAAAGGGGAGAGATGTGAAAAAGATAGCATTCTGTCTATTCGCATTCGCTATCCACGCGGCTCAACTGCCTGACTGGATCTCCTTTGCCGGAGGAATCTATGATTTTTTAAGGCCTCGCCGTATGACGGCTGAAATTGAGATCGAATATAAATTCCATCTCAGACGGTTGAGCGCTCCCTTCCACTTCCTCGAATTCGTCCCTCTCCTCGGGGTCATGGCGAACGCACAGGGTTCTGGCTACCTTTATGGAGGGCTGAACTTCGATTTGCTCTTTTTCGACCATCTGGTTCTTGCACCGGGATTTGCCGCCGGGTATTATTGGCGGGGAAGCGGTAAGAATCTAGGCTATCCACTGGAATTCCGCTCGGGAGTGGAATTAGGGTGGCAATTTTCCGATTTCCGGCGCTTAGGTCTTCATTTCTATCACCTTTCAAACGCAAGCCTGGGGAAAAGGAACCCAGGCGAGGAATCGATCGTGTTTTATTACGATATCCCGATCACTAAACGATTTCCGTTTATTAAATAGTTTTTTTTAATTAAATTTTGTTTAATATTAATGATGTGATAATTATATTGATATTATGAGCCGCGAGCTGCCATTCGACCCTTTTCCTTTATTGCGAGGACCTCACCATCAGGCGATTGTCAATTCCCTGTTCAATTTCCTCTTCGAGCCTGCCTCAGACCAAATGATCGTCCCTTTGCTTGATGGAGATAAGATCTCTCTTGAGATCACAACGCCCCGCGATTGGAAACCAACCGACCTGACTGTTTTTCTCGTCCATGGACTTTGCGGTTCTCACAAGTCGGCGAACCTGGTCCGAATGGCAATTCGGCTGCAACCGCTTGGTATCCGGACCGTCCGCTTCAATATGCGCGGCTGCGGATCGGGGAGAGGCTTAGCTAAGCAGATCTATCATAGCGGGCGGAGCGAGGATGTCTTCGAATCGATCAAAGCGATCAAAAAAGCAACCCCCGATTCTCCGATCGTACTGATTGGCTTCTCCTTAGGAGGGAACATTGTGTTGAAAATGGCAGGAGAGCTGGAGGGCATCGCGAAATCGTTCATCAGGAAAGTGATCGCCATCAGTCCTCCTGTCGATCTCTTTTCGAGTATCTTGATGCTGGGCGATGCGGCAAATGGGATATACGAGCGGTATTTTTACCGTCTGTTGCGCGCGGATGTCCATTATCGCCACAAAAAGTTCAAGGATTTGCCGCCAGTCCGTTTGCCCCGTAACTTGAAGCTTTATGAATTCGATCAGATCTATACGGCGCCAGTCTGTGGATTCTCGAGTGCCGGCGACTATTATAGCCGATGCAGTTCGGCGCAATTTGTCCCTAGCATTGCCGTTCCCTGCACCATCCTTTTCTCTGAGGACGATCCGATCGTCTCCTGCTTTTCACTCGACGGGATCGATCTCCCTCCCCATGTCGACGTCCTGAAGACGAAAAAAGGGGGGCATATGGGCTATCTGGGCGATCCTCGGGATGAGAGAGGGTTCTACTGGCTCGATTCGGTTCTTCTCGACTGGATCAGAGAGTAATGATTAGCTCTCGGCCAGGGCAGCTTGGGCGCTTTTTTGAGAGAACTGCTTATTGAGGGAGCGGACGGAGAGAATCCAGAAGAGGACCGTGCAGGCGATTAAGGGGAGGAGGAAGTGGGTGATTGAAAGGACCGATCCCGTCCCTGCGATCTGGATGAGGACGATCTGGATCCAGGCGGCCCCAGACTTGCCAAGGCGGGAACCCACCACGTCGATCGCAGCCTTTCCTTTGACTTTCGATTCTGAATCGAGGGGGATGAAGGACATCTCTTTCGTGGAGTCGAAGAACGCGTATTTCATCACTTTGGTCGCGACGTTTTGGAAAGCGCCGAAGGCGACGATCAGCATGAGCGGGGTCATGTTCAGAGTTCCAGTGAGCGGGGCGATCCAGGTTGGATTGAGGAAGAGGACAAGAAAGATCAGTGCGCTCGAGCCGATGACGATCGGGGGAAGCTGGGCTGAAAAATGCCATCCGAGGCGGCGGATGATCATTCCGCTGAAAAAGAGGGTGATGATGAACGAACAGATGCCCACCGAAGAAGCGACGGTCGCCATAAGGCCCTGATAGGCGCCAGTTTCCGGATAGGCGAG
>CAZVXG010000168.1:0-3036 GCA_964631635.1 uncultured bacterium
ATTTTAGTAGGTTTCGGCTTTTAGCACAAGGCTAACCTTTTCTAATATCTTGAATCAATTTTTAATTTTATGATTGAAAAATCTCCTATCCATCATTAGGATTGTTCTTCATGAATATCGAATATATCGACCGGAAAACGGGGGAAATCGAGGAAGAGAAAATTTACGGTCGCTGGGCGTTGGCCCTGCTTTATGGAGAGTCTCGCTTTTCTAGGTTTTTTTCATTTCTTTTTTTGCCTATCATCTCCCGCATTCCCTGGCTTTCTCAATGGTACGGTTATTTGCAAAGGCGTCCTAATAGCGTCCGCAAGGTAGCCCGTTTCATCGCCGACTATCACATCGACGTTAGCGAATTTTCCGAATCGACGTTTCGCTCTTTCAATGATTTTTTCATCAGGAAGCTCAAGCCAGAAAAAAGGCCAATCCTTGCCGGTTCGACTCACGCAGCGCTTCCTGCCGATGGGCGCTATCTCGTTTTCCCTGATTTACGCCTTGCGGACCGGTTCTATGTGAAGGGTCAAAAGTTCGATTTGGCGGCGTTTCTTCAGGATTCTGCTGCAGCGAGGCGCTTTGAGGAAGGTTCGATGCTGATCGCCCGTCTTTGCCCGACCGATTATCATCGCTTCCATTTTCCTTGCGCCGGCGTCCCTGGTCCCGCGCGTCTTATCAACGGCCCTCTCTTTTCAGTGAATCCGCTCGCGTTGCGGAAGAAGCTTTGGATCCTGACGGAAAATAAGCGGATGGTCACCGAGATCGACACCGAGCAGTTCGGCACGATTTTCTATATCGAGGTAGGAGCTACTTTCGTCGGATCGATCCATCAGACCTATCGCCCGGAAGTCAAGGTCGCAAAAGGAGAGGAAAAAGGGTATTTTTCATTCGGCGGATCGTGCCTCGTCCTCCTCTTCGAAAAGGGGCGCATCCGCTTCGATGAGGATTTGGTGCGCAATTCCAAAAATGGATTCGAAACCAAGGCGCTGTTCGGCAGTTCGCTTGGGCGTGCTATTTCCCAGGAAGAATGAAGCGGCAGAATGGTACAGCGCCGAGGCTGATCCAGGAGCTCAAGACAAGAGACTGGACGAAGGGGATAAACTGGTCATGGATGAGCGCGCAGATAGCGAAAAGAGACAAAATGGCTGCAACGCCTCTATAGATGCGCCGTGGAATGCTTCTGGAGGCCGGAGCGTAGAGTTCCCAATTCATCGACAAATAGGCTCCGGCGCCGAATCCCAACCACGCGCCCATGAGGCTGTGAATATAGGGAATCGGCAAGAAGAAGGAATAAAGAAAACAGACGGCGGCGCATAGGAGCAAGCCGAATGCACGGCCCTGTCTTACGAAAAGCTGTTCGATGAAAGGGAGCCCGTTTAGAAACACACACAGGAGGATCAGCCCAACTGCCCATCCGCCCAAAATATCGGTGGGATAGTGGACTCCCAGGTAAAGGCGCGAAAAACTGATGAGCAGCACAAAAAGGGGCGCAACGACCCAGGACCAACCGCTTTTCCAGGTAGCGATCAAAAGCCCGCCTAAAAGGATGGTCATCTGGGCGGCTCCGCTTGGCATCCCGGGAGAATCGAAAGGAACCATCGCCAGCTCGGGATAATCGACGATCGGGCGCGGCATATCGAGCAGCCTTTTGAGATGGAAGTTGACAAGCGCGTTGACGATCAGAAGAAAGGCGATGCGCATTCCCCATTTGCAGGACAATCCCACCCAGATGAAAGGGATGAGGATCATCAGGAAATAGGCGCTGTCGACATAGTTCAACACGCGAAAAAATGGATCGAGCCACTCGTTGCGATATGTTGCGATGCGGAATAGAAAATCGACCTGTTCACTATAGAAAGGCATAGCTATTGCATGATTATATTTGCGAATTGCAAATCGGGCAAAGATCTTTTTTATGGCCGCGGGCTGGGCAATAGCTTCTGGCGAAATAAATGATCTGAAGGTGCCGTTTAATCCAATCCGTTTTCGGAAAGAGCTGTTTTAAATCCCGCTCTACCTGGACGATCGTTTTGCCTGAACTCAATTTCCATCGATGCGCGGAGCGGAAGATGTGCGTATCGACTGGAAATGCGGGGATATGGAAAGCCTGTGCCATGACGACGGATGCGGTTTTATGGCCGACGCCTGGCAATTTTTCGAGCTCTTCGAACGAAGAGGGTACCTGGCCTCCATGATGAGCGAGAAGGTCGGCGGACAATTGTTGGATGGCGCGGGATTTGGTTTTTGCGAGGCCGCAAGGCCGGATGATCGCCTCAATCTCCTTCAGTTCCAGCACCTCCATTTTTTTCGGCGTATCGGCCGATGCGAAGAGCTTCGGGGTCACTCGGTTCACTCGCTCGTCGGTACACTGCGCCGACAGGAGAACCGCGATGAGCAGCGTGTAGGGATCCTTGTGCTTCAAGGGGATTTGAGGATTCGGAAAGAGGGCGTCGAGAATCGCTCCAATCGCCTCTGCACGTTCTTTTCTACGCATTATTTTCCGAGGCAGAATTTCGAGAAGATAGCAGATAATATCTCCTCGGTTACATTTACGCCGAGGATGGTTCCCAGTTCATTCAGGCACGCGCGCATGTCGGATGCGGTGAATTCGGCCGAGACGCCAAACTTCAAGCCTTCGATGACAGCGCGGCCAAACTCGATTGCCTTCGACAGGGCCTGGTAATGGCGCAAGCTGGTGATGAGGACCTCTTCTTTCGAGGGAGGTCCCCGTTTCCAAATGAGCCGTTCGATCGCATCGCGTAAGCAGTCGAGCCCGATCCGTTCTTTCGCTGAAACCCCGATCGGGGATATCGATTGATCAAATGAGCATAAATCGATCTTATTCCAGACGACGAGCGTCTTTTCCGGGGGCGCGGCTTCGAGCAGGGAACGGTCGTTGTCGGAGAGGGGCCGGCTCGCGTCGAGCAGGAGCAGAATCAGGTCCGCTTCGCGCATCGCCTTTTGCGATCGGCGGATCCCTTCCTTTTCGACGATCTCGGCCGTATCGCGGATTCCCGCCGTATCGATGAGCCGGAAATGGAGTCC
>CAZVXG010000169.1:0-3021 GCA_964631635.1 uncultured bacterium
CCGCCTTTGATCCGGCATTGGCAGGCTAGCCGTTCGCGGTCGAGTTCTCCTAAAAAATCGGCTTCCGCCTGATTGAACTCAGAGAGATTTTTCATCCCTTCGGTTACCTCGATGACGCAAGTGCCGCAGACCCCTTCCGTGCATGCGAAAGGAACCCCGGCCTGCTCGCAAGGTTCGATAATGGGCGAGTCGTCGGGAAGATCGAACTCTTCCTGATTATCTTCAAAAATGAGTTTGGCCATAGAGAACTTTCAGTTATTTGCCGCAGTATAGCCAATTTGCCCTATAATATTCAAATGCCGTAAGCGTCCGGTACAGTCTTTTTTATCCTGTACTTTATTGCCATTTTCATATAATCTTTTTCCAAAAAAACGGGAGATTATATGTCTGGAACCATAAATTTTTTACGCAACTATCAATTTTTGAACCTGACCAAATCAGTGACGGAAGCTCAAATGTGCCTCTACAAGGAACCGCCCAAAACCTGGTCAGACGTCGGAAACAAGCTGTTCCATATTTCCTGTTATAACGGGTTGAGCGTCGCAACCGTCGGAGCCGACGTGGCGACCTACCTCGCTATATCGACATTGCGGCGCGCGGGATTCTTTCTTCCTCTCCCTCCTGCCCCTCCCGTCTTCCCGACCCCGCACGATAGCGTTCAATTCATTGACTGCGCAGTCAAACGTGCGCTTTGGGATTGGGATCCAGCGGTGCGCGAGGAACTCGAAGAAGGCATCGAATGCAGCCTTTCAGATAAATGGAACGTGTTCCAGGTTGTGGGAGAGTGGTCTTTGGCCTATTCTTTGGAAAACGGAGATAAAGGCAGCTACTACAAGCCCAACTTTCTGACGATTTCCGAGCCCCTTGAACGCGGGGAATCGTTCCGCAGCGTCAGTTTGGCGTTCGCATCACTATGGCAAAAAGACAAAAAAAAGATCCTCAACGCCCTCTATCACCAGACAGGAACCCCAAGTCTTGGCTACAAAGCCGCAAAAATCTACAAGGACATCCGCGCTTTGGCCTCCAAGCTGCATCAGGGCAACCAAATGTTTCTCGCAGCGTTTAACGGATATGTGACACAAAAAGAGCAAGCGCCGATCGCAAGGCCGGTCAGCAGCGCGCCGGCCGCCCCCTACTATCCAGTATTGCCGAGCGCCCCTGTCTTTTCTCTTGCAAATCGCAATGTCGAAGTCACAATGGCGCGCGACGTAAAATTCTTGCGCTCTGCGCTGATGGACGCTCCCTATCAACAGCAGGGCATCTCCCCCGAACTTCTCGCGCGATTTACGATGCTTCGCGGTTTCAAGCAGGCGTTTCAGGAGAAAAATGCGGAAACTCCTGCATTCCTTCCATGGAACGTTTCTTTAAGAAACGGCAAACACTTCCGTTCCGCAGGACAGGAATTTGCCTTCTTGAGCGAATCGGAATATACCCGCTTACGCAATGCAATTGGAAACGCTCTCCTCGTGAGATCGCTTACTCCGGCATTGCAGGAAAAGCTACGCGCTGTCGATGAATTCGCGGCACACCTGGCGCGCAACGCCGACTTTTTAAAAGTCTACGACGCGCTCCGGATCGATCTGCTTGCCGATTAATACCATTGATCAAAATTAAACTTTAGAACTGCGGACGGCTTTTCCCCTGCCAAGCGCTTCTCTCACAGTGCAATATACGGGAATAAAAATTTTACTTCATCCCCTCCGAATGTTGGGCCGAGGACGAAGAAAGGTCCAACTTGCAATCGCGGGCCTTAAGGCCCCCGCGTGTTCTCTGCCATCCACCATGATGGCGCGCGATATACGCAAAAACATTTACTACACATAAATAAAAATTAAATCTATTTCTTTGTTTATAATATAAATTAAAATATTATAACTCATTTATTTATGCTTGTTTACAGTTGATTTAATTATAATTTAGTTGTAGAATGTTTAGTTATCAGATGAATATAAATGATAAACAAAAAGTAAAATAATTAAAATTTGGAGATGGTAATATGGCAACAATAAAAGATGCAACTTCCGCAGTCGTCCAACTGCCTGGAACCCGAGATTTAAGCGGAGCCGATACGAATTTCACGAAGCAGTGGAAATGGGTCAATGAATCCAAAACTGGATTTCAGAAGTTCTATCGCGGCGGATGGTCTGTCGTTAAAACCGCTGGCGCTGGTCTGGCCATGATTCTCGGACTCTCAGTCATTTTCCTCCCCCTCAGTAAAGCAGCCTATTCCTTCTTCTTTCACAAGGATCTGTCTGCGCTGAAACAGAGGATCGGCATCCCCGATTCCGATTTCAACCGCACGCAGCTGAACAGAATTTTTGACATTAAAAAACAAGCCTTCAAATCCGATTCCGTCCGAATAAAAAATCTAAATCGCGTTTTGACAGAAACGGAAAAGTCTCTTTCCAAAGACGCTCACGGCACATCGAAAGCCAGAGGCAAGGAAGACCGTTATTTCCACGCGGAAGGATGCAAATTCGTTCATGAAACTGCTGGATTGAATACAAGCGAGATCATCGCTGCGAAGCAGGATCTGATCGCCGCAGTTCAAGACGTCGTCAAAGCGACCGACAAATATACGCTGCAGCAAGGCAATTCCGCCAGCGCGATCAGCCGCAGGGATTACCTGGTAGAAGGCATTCTGAAATTCGCTCAAGGGCAAGGCTTGTCCGAGCAGTTCGTTACTTCTGCAGTTCTAGAGCGAAGCGCGAACCCAAATCCTCATCAGCTGGCCAACCAACAGTGCATACGCACTCTCCAGGAGGGAGTCGAAAACGGCTTGCTGTCTACCAATGACCCAGAGCTAACTTTCGCATTGGAACAGATCGCCAGGGTTGAAATGGAGAAAGTAGAAGCTGCAAATAGAGCAGCCGGTCCTGACGGTACAACGAATCCTGACGTGATCGTCGGTCAACTCGGGGTTGTGTTCAAAGAAGCGGGCCTCCTCGAGGATGACAATCTCATGCGATTCCTTTATAACGTGTATCACAGAGATGAAGCGACGTCTCATCCAAGGGCATC
>CAZVXG010000170.1:0-3017 GCA_964631635.1 uncultured bacterium
CAGCAAAACCGCTGCAAATAGAGGTGAAGGCCCGCTCCGCCATGCTCATGAATGCGGATACGGGGGCTATTCTCTATGAAAAGCAAGGGTATGCTTCTCTCTATCCAGCCAGTACGACGAAAATCGCAACCGCACTGTTCGTGTTGGAGGAAAAACAAACTTCTCTGGATCAGACGCTGACCGTATCGGCTGAAAGTTTGCAGATGAAACCTGTGAATAAACCGGGGAACTTCCCTCCGTACTGGTGGGATTCAGACGGAACGAGAATGTGGCTGTGCGTCGGAGAGAAGTTATCTCTGGATGCGCTGCTGCATGGATTGATGGTTGTTTCAGGTAACGATGCTGCGAATGTCATTGCCGAGGGCGTAAGCGGCTCCGTGCCTGCGTTCATCGAGGAGATGAATCAATACTTGAAGAAGATCGGGTGCGCAAATACCCAATTCCTCAATCCTCACGGATGCCACCATCCTGAACATTATACGTCGGCATACGACCTATGCCTGATGACGAAAAAAGCTCTTGAAATCCCCAAATTTCGACAGCTCGTCTCGACACTTTCCTATAGGAAACCGAAGACGAATAAACAGGGTCCGTCCGTTTTAAAACAGGCGAATAAGCTCTTGGATCCCGGGGGACGTTTCCATTATCCCAAGGCGATCGGCGTAAAGACGGGATTCCATTCGGCGGCGCAGAATACGCTCGTCGCTGCAGCCACTCATGAGGGAAGGACGTTGATCGCGGTGATTGCGGCAACGGCGCATCGCGATGACCGATATCAAGACGCGATCCGGCTATTCGAAAAGGCGTTTGAAGAAACGCTGGAAAATCGATTTTTTTTCGGGGGGCAGCATCTATTTTCCACGGAAATCCCAGGGGCCAAAACGGTGCTGCAAGCCAATCTTTCAGAAGACCTATCCCTTTCTTATTACCCCGCTGAAGAACCGGTATGCCGGGCGTTTGTCCATTGGAGATCTTCCACCTTGCCGATCCGGAAAGGGGATGTTGTCGGAGAAGTACGCATCATCGATCAAAGGGGAAACGTTCTCAAGAGTGGAGATCTCCTGGCGAAAGAAGAGGTCAAAGGAACTTTATTTTTTGTCTTGAAAGATACCTTTAGCCGCCTGTTTCGGTGAACTTATACAAAAGGAGCCATTGATCCAAAGAGAGCTCTTCAGGGCGAGAATCTGCTTTGGCTCCGGCTTGATATAGAGCGTTTTGTAAAGAAGCGGCTGGGTAGATGGATTGCAGTGAAGAGCGGATCATCTTACGCCTTTGCTGGAAGGCGCGCCTTACGATGGCAAAGAAAGGCACGGAGTCTGTTAAGGGAGGCGGGCGGAGATCTAGCCGCAGGACTTTGGAATCGACTTGCGGGCGCGGATAAAAACAAGAGCCGCGGACTTTGAACGATGCGGTTACCTGAGTGTGGAATTGCAGGAATAAGGCGAGCGAGCTAAATTCTTTCGACCCGCTTTTGGCTTGGATTCGTGCGGCGACTTCGCTTTGGATCATGATCGTAAACGCAGAGAAAATCTCTCGTGAATCGAGGAGTTTTTCGAGGATCGGCGTGGTGATGTGATAAGGGAGATTCGCGATTACTTTTAACGGAGAATGAGGGCGCAGCGCGCTCAAATCGAAATCTAAAATATCGGAGCAAAAGGCAGTGAGCCGCCTGTCTGGAGTTTGGAGCCGGTCCAGTTCCCTGGCGAGGATTGGATCTTTTTCTATGGCAAATACATTAGCCCCCGCTTCGAGAAGAGAGGCAGTCAGGGCTCCCGGCCCTGGCCCGATTTCCAAGACTGGATCGCCCGGGGCGAGATCAGCGATCCGGATGATTTTTTCTACGATATTCTTGTCGATGAGGAAATTCTGCGACAGCTTTTTATTGGGACGCCTGCCGATCCGTTCCAAAAAAGAGAGGAGATCCGACAAGTTCACTGGATCGAAAAAGGATGGAGGTCCTCAGGGAAGCTATCCTTGAGGTAGGCCGCGTCAAAACCGTAATGGTTACGGAGTTTTGTGACATAGATTAGCGATTCTTTTGCGGCTGCTTTCTGGATCAATTGATCCCGCAAACTCGCGGATACATCCTGAAAGGAAGGGGCGGGATGATCCGTTTTCTCGATGAGATAAAAAATCCGCGCGACCGTTTGATTGTCTGCGCGGCTCTTTTGCAGCACTGGAGCGCTGTAGGCTCCCTCTTGGAGCGAAGAGAGGGTATCTTTGTGCGCTTCCGAAATTTCGCGATCGGAGGCCGTATATATAGTAGAAATCTGGACAGATGGTTCGATATCGCGCAACTTTTCAGCGAGGTCGTCGAGGCTTTTGCCGCTCTCTCTCAGAGTTTGGCAGATCTTTGCAGCTCGAGCTGCCGAGTTGCTGCCGCGGATCGAGATGATCCGGTAGACGATCTCCTGATAGGAAGGATGTTCGTCGATATAGCTGCGATAGGCTTGCCGGATCTCTTGGGGGGTAACTCCCTGGATTGCCTTCGATTGAACGAACCACCAGCTCATCCGTTGTACGATCATCCCGTTCCTTACCATCTTCCAGGCTTCGTCATAGGTCAGCCCAATTTTTTCGAGGGTGGAAAGGACCCCGGGACCGAAGCGGGTTTCCATTTCTTCTCGCACTTCTCCATCGGTCAGCTTGATCTCTTTATCGGCAGCATCGGACAAAATGAGTTCGTTGTCGATCAGTTCCATCAGGATGCGGCGCCAGCTTGTTTCATAGAATTGATAGCGAGCTTGGCTCGATTGAGCCAAGTGGCTATAGTGCTGATGGAAGAGAAGGTCCATTTGTTTCTTCACGTCCATCATCGAAATGGTCGAGCCGTTTACTTTTGCAAGAATCGAATTCTGCACGGCGATCTTCTGGTTATTGGTAAAGTCGGCCGTGGGCATCTGGGCTACGAGGGCAGCTAAAGGTAAGCAAAAATTGAAGGCGAGTGTCATCATACGGGAAGATTATAGCATAGATCCATTTTTTCTGAAGACTGCCGCGAAAAATCCGTCCATCCC
>CAZVXG010000171.1:0-2976 GCA_964631635.1 uncultured bacterium
AGGATGGTGAAACTCTGCCAGATGCTCGAAATGGTGATGTGCTTCTCGCTTAGAGAAGTCATCATCCAATAGAAGACGGCCCATCCGAAGATTTCAAGAGCGCTGAATATCCCTTGAGGGACGCCAACTTTCAGACATTGAGTCATTTGGGTCCAATTGAATTGCCAATTGCCCGTGCCGAATGCATCGCGGTTCTTTTTGCGCAAGAAGAGATAGAAGAGGACAGCCGATTCGAAGCAATAGCCGAAACAGGTCGCAATCGCAGCCCCCTCGATGCCCATTTCAGGAATGATCCCATCGACACCGAAAATGAGGATCCAATCCAGAAAAATATTGATCGCGTTGGCGACGATCGCCAGCAAAATCATCACTTTCGTTTTGCCTCGTCCGATGAAAAAACCGGCAAACGCCGTCATCATGACGTAAGCGGGAGAAAAAAACATCATCCAGCGGAAATAGGAGATTTCCATCTCGGCATACAGGTCTTTGGCAAAGATCGCCTCCCCGCCCCAGATTCCCATCGGAATAAAAAGGAGAAGCGAAAAGAGAGACACCCAGATCATCTGCCAGACGGGCGAGCCGAGTTTTCTGTAGAGCTTTGCTCCATTGTATTGGGCCACAAAGATTTCTGACATGGCAGTGATCATCCCTATCCCGGCCATGAAGGCCCAGGCGAGAGTTCCTGCGGTCACAGAAGCGTTGAGAGCTCCAATCGAATAGTGGGCGAGGAAAATTCTATCGGTGAAGATCATGAAGAGCATCGCCAAAGTGGAAATCATGAGCGGAAAGGAAATGCTCCACAGTTCCCGGACGCTCCCTTCCGGATAGCGGGTCAAAGCAGAAGAGTTGGTCATAAAAAAAACTTTGAAGTTATTGACGCTTAATATACCAGAAGAAGACTTAAAAATCTTCTTGTCAATTAATTTGCAGTTAAGTTCTTCCGGTTCAGGATCTTTTTATCCAATACTTGCGGTTATTAGGAAATTGATTATTTTGCGCATTATGAAAAGGTTTGCCAACCCTCGCCTCCGCGAGACGCGCCGTACGCTCTGGGATCTTTTTCTCTGGAAAATCGGCCGCTATGACGATCCCGTGCCGCGTCTCTCCCCACCGGCAGAATTTTCCTACCCGGCCCAAACCCCATTATTTGATCGCGCTCTGCCATCGGCGATGTGGATTGGGCATTCGAGCTTTCTCATTGAAATTGGCGGGATCGCTCTGCTAACCGATCCGGTCTGGGAAGAATACTGCTCTCCCGTTCCCTTCAAATCGCTGAAAAGAAGGCACGACCCTCCCATCGCATTGGGAGATCTTCCGCCGATTGATTTCGTTCTCATCAGCCATAACCACTACGATCACCTCGACGCTAAAACCGTAGACCATCTCCATGCGTTTCATCCCGAGATCCAATGGATCGTCCCTCTCGGCCTCGCCAGCTGGTTCCAGCGGAGAGGTAGAGCCAAAGTGATCGAGCTCGATTGGTGGAAGAGCCACCGGACTCAAGACGCCGCCATCACCGCAGTTCCGGCGCAGCATTTCTCGGGCCGCACCCCATGGGATAAGAATAAGACGTTTTGGAATGGCTATGTGTTCGAAGCCAAAGGCAAAAGACTTTATTTCGCGGGCGATACCGGATACAATGACAGCGATTTTAAAGAGATCGGAGCGAACTGGCCTCATATGGATTTGAGCCTGATCCCCATTGGCACCTACGTACCGCAGGCTTTTATGCAGGCCGTCCACTGCAACCCTTGGGAGGCAGTCGAGATCCACCGCGACATCAAGTCCCGCTTTAGTTTGGGGATGCATTGGAAGACCTTCCGTCTTTCCGATGAGCCTATGGATCGCCCTCCTTATGATCTTTACCTTGCTCTGAGCGATAAGAAAATACCTTACGAAGCTTTTTTGCCCATCGATCCCGGCGTCCATGTCAATTGGTGAATTGATAACCATTAAAAAAGAAAGCTGGCAACGGCAGTGGCGCGTTGTGCGCCGCTACTATCCAACAAGCTGGCGCTTCGCCCTTTCCGATCTCGCTCTTGGTCTTGCCTCTTGTTTTTTTAACGCCTATCGGGTTTGCCGAAAACAGGGAACTATCTACGGGGAAACCCCGATCGAATCGCTTCGCCGGATCGGAGAGTACTGCTCCCTTACGGCTAACGATTGTTGGCTCGAGCTTGGGTCAGGACGCGGCAAAGGCGCCTTTTGGATCGCCCATTTCGTCGGATGCCGGACAATCGGCGTCGAGAAAGTCCCCATATTCTTTTGGATTGCAAATGGGATCCGGACGATTCTGGGGATTCGACGCCTTTCCTTTGTTCATGCCGACATGGCCGACGCCGATTTTTCGAAGGCTTCCTGTGTCTATCTCTATAGCACTTGCATGGAGGACGCAGAGCTTGTTTCTCTCTGCGAAAAAATGAAGGCATTACCGCCTCACGCCAAGGTCGTGACGATCAGCGCCCCGCTGCCGGAAAACGAGTCGTTCCATGTCTTGGGTTCGTTCCCCATCTCTTTTCCTTGGGGGGAAACGGAAGCTTATCTCAATGAAAGGGTGGAGAATGAAAAAACTCACTGAAAAACATTGTATTCCCTGTAAAGGCGGCGTCGCTCCCTTGAAAGGAGAGAGTTTGTCCGCTCTCTACCACCAGCTCCCTCCCGGATGGCAGCTTGTGAAAGAACACCATCTGGAAAAAGAGTATCTGTTCAAAAACTTTCGCGATGCCCTCGCCTTTACAAATAAAGTCGGGCAGCTCGCCGAAGCCGAAGGGCACCACCCGGACATTCACCTGGCGTGGGGGAAAGTCAAGCTTCAGATCTGGACTCACAAAATCGATGGACTAACTGAAAGCGACTTCATCCTCGCGGCGAAAATTGACCTGCAAATTTTGCAGCAGTAATACCATCTATCAAAATTTACGGACTGGTTATTTGTGTCCGCCGCCTCCACCGCCACCACCCCTGCCGCTGCCTCCA
>CAZVXG010000172.1:0-2964 GCA_964631635.1 uncultured bacterium
GATTGAACTGAAGAAATTTTGACGCTCAAATGCCTTTCTTGAGGCGCATTTTTAATCTTCGCCTCAATGAATTTTTTAAACATGTAATAATGAGCAATTAAGCGACTCACATTCCTCGACCCTTGCTTGAACGAAAACTTGTTATGGATTAACGAAGTTATGTGAGTCATTTCGTAAAAAACATCCCGGTCGAATATCCTGGGCCGAACTTGAAGCAGTTGATTGAGATTTTTTGTCACTTCGCGGATCTTTTCTTCCGACGAATGTTGCGATACCAAAGTTCGAACCTGATCGCAGAAATTATCGTCACATCGCTTGAATAAAGAACCCAGGCTCTCTTCGATTAATAGAGCTTTGTAGTCATGCGAGTAGTGTTTAAGAGAAACGATGTATCGCGCCTGATAGACCGCGGTGATATTCAGTCTCATTTCGTCGAGAAGAGACGCGATATTTTTCAGAATTTCTTTTTTTTCTTCACAATTATGGATTCCGATCAATAACTGGGAAAAATAAAATTTTACATCCGGGTTCCGCATGAAATAGAAATTCAAACTCATCCCCCCCACGATAGTGACTTGATTTCCAGGGATCAGCCATCTGCTGAACATATCTTTGATGTACCTGCTCACCCCGTGAGTAAATTGGGCAGGCAATAAGAACATGACAGGAAAAGCTATGGATCCTACTTCACTATGCTCTGATCCTAACTGCGGCCAATGAACGATCGGCAAAGCGGCATGGAGCCGCTGGAACAGGGAATGAGAATCTTTATGCTCAGGAAAGGATTCGATTTCGGACAGGAAAGATGGGGGGATAAGAACTCGCAAATGCGCTCGGAGCGCATCCATAAAGGAGCCGGAAGCGCCTTGCAGCAAAGAATAGGTAGGTTGAATATCTATACCGCGCGCGGCAAGGATCAACGGAGAGGCTTCAGTTCGGGAAGCAACTCCGTTAGCCGAATTTTCAGTGCTTTGGGGTCTTATTGGGTCCATCGCTAGGCATTATTTTAGTAAATAGTAGATTCGATAATGGAGAGAATTGGAGATTCGTAATATTCGGACTGGCTAATACACCTTGCTGCATGTAAAACAGAGTGGTAAATGGCATTTCAGACGCCAGGAGACTCTCAGCCTCGTCAAGCGCCTTCTGTCTGCTCTTGAGGTCGCTCGTATTGGCGCGATTCAACAGTTGGATATACTCAGGATTTTCATATCCTGGATAATTTTTCATGGTTGCCTTGTATTTGAATCGCTCGAGAATACTGATGGGATCTGCGTACTGGGCAACGGCATTTTCCATGCCCATGGAATAGTTTTTCCTCATCATATTCTGGAGCAAAGTTTTATATTCCAACTCCTCTAATTTTACCTCGATTCCGAGTACCTTTTTCCATTGGTTCTGGATCGCTTGGGCAATCCTCCGATAGAATTCGCTGTTTCGATAATTCAAGACAAGCGTATCGGACAAGGCGTTGAACTCCGCGGAGGACAACCCGAGTTCTTGAAGCCCTTTCCTGAAACACTCTCGAGCCTGATCGGGGGCAAACACAGGTTGTAGATTTCGATCGCGATTGTTGGACAAAATGGGCGGAATGATGCCCCTGGCAGGTCTTTCGGATAATTGAGCAACGTTATTGGTTAAAGCATCCCGGTCAATTGCGTAAGCAAAAGCTTTTCTAATGTTCGCGTTTCCGAATGGATATCGATCCATATTAAACGTACAAGCGAGATAGCCCGCTACCGGACTCACGTTGATCTTGCCGGTTTTCTTCAACATAGCCAAATCGTCGATCGAGATAGGCATCAGTATCGTCGAAATAAAATCGACCTCATGGTTTTCGAACATGCGAAGAGCTGTCCGTTCGTCGGGAATGATATAGATATGGATCTGGTCGAGATGAATATCCTTCGCATTCCAATATTCCCGATTTTTTTCTAAAACAATCTCCTTATTTCGAATCCATTTTTTAATCTTGAACGGTCCGCTAAGAACGAGGTGATCCGAGCTTGTTTGTTCCCATTTCGGGTTTTGCGATTCAATATGCTTAGGGATGGCAAAGAAATTGCAAAAAGCGATGAGCGATAAAAAATAAGGAGTGGGATGTTCGAGCTCAATGCGAAGCGTCTGCGCATCCATCGCATAAATTCCGACTGAGTCGAGTGGAACGTCCCCACGGATCGCCCGTTCGACATTTTTGATCGGATAGAGAAGATAGGGGCAAGCCGCGCCGAATTTTGGATCTGCGCTAGTTTTCCACGTGTGTTCGAAATCATAAGCTGTGAGAGGTGTTCCGTCGCTCCAAAACGCCTTGCGAAGATGGAATACATAGGTACGACCATCTTCTGAAATATCGATCTTTTTTGCCAATGCCGCTTCCGCTTCTCCGTTCGGGAGGATGCGAGTCAACCCTTCATAAATGAGAAAATTGAGGTTGGATGACCAATAGTCCCCATTTTTTCTCGGGTCGATCGTTGCTGGATCCGTGTTGATACACATACGCATAAGCTTATCCTTTGTAGGAGTACTTGGTTGATTTTTTGCACATGAACAACTGAGCAATACAACGCAGACTAGGATGAATACATTCTTCATAATGCTTTATCGCAAAGCTTAAATACCCCTAATATCCTGGACTTGCTATTTCTTTGCAAGGTTTTAACTATCGCCATGACCTGTGGTGAATTTTTCTCTACCCACAGAATAAGAATGCGAACCTGCTAAAAATTCTCATTTCAGTATAAACTGCGCTTACCATGGAAGAACACCCGCAAGCTCGTTTCATCGTGGAAACCTTAGCGAAAGCCGGCTTCGTCGCCTACTATGCCGGCGGCTGGGTGCGCGATTTTCTTCTCAACCATCCCTCTGACGATATCGATATTGCGACCAATGCGCCTCCAGAGACGATTCAAGCGCTCTTTCCCCATACAGTTCCCATCGGAATCGCTTTTGGGATCATCCTGGTCA
>CAZVXG010000173.1:0-2891 GCA_964631635.1 uncultured bacterium
TGCTTTTTATGGCCGCTTGCTTCCTCGTCATGATGATCGCATCGCTCCAAATTCCAAGAGGAGCCACATCGGCTGCTGTTCCCAATGGATATGTCCTCTTCGCCTTTTTCCTGATGGCGGTCGGGGAAATGTTGCTTGCCCCCATTGGTCTTTCGATGGTCAGCCGCCTCTCTCCGCCGCGCTATACCGCGCTGTCGATCGGGATCTGGTACGTATGCGTGGGATTTGCATTCTTTGTCGGAGGGATGCTCGCCGGCTTAATGGGGAAGATGGGTACGCTCTTAAACTTCTTCAGTATGTTCGTCATCATCACGATCATCCCTGCCGTCATCCTGTTCCTCGTCTCCAAAAAGCTGACGAAGATGTCCCATCTCCATATCCAATTGAAGGATGTCCCGCCGCATGTCGAAAGGTAAAGGGGCTTTAACGGCAATATTCGAAGCTCTAAGCTGAAAAGCGTGCAGGAGCGGCCGGAGCGCGAACAGAGAAGAGCGGAACCGGTCGGAATATTGGCGGTCTACGAGAATCGGATGGCCGATTTCAGCAAGATGAACGCGGATCTGATGCGTCCTTCCTGTCAGCGGCTGACAGAGAAGAAGGGAAGCCCGATTCCCGACGGCCAATACCTGCCAGTGGGTCACAGCGTGCAATCCCTTTGGCCCAGAACCCCAAATCGTCTGTCCTTGAAACGTCTTCTTTCTTGCGAGATAGCTCTCCCTGATTCCTTTGCCCTCTTTGGGAATGCCGTCTACGATCGCTAAATATTGTTTTTCCACTTCCCGTTTCGCAAAAAGCTCCATCCATGCATCGCGGGATTTCTCTCCTTTTGCCAACCCAAGGATTCCAGTCGTATCTTTATCGAGGCGGTGAATCAGCTTGAGAGCGCCTCCGAATGTGCAGCGGCAATTTTCTTCGCTGCAGACCCATCCCGCAGGTTTGTCGATCCATTTTGCGGAATCATCCTCATAGAGCGTACGGAATTTCGGGGATAAGGACGGCGTCGCTACTGACTTCCACGCGGGAGATAGCTCGACGACATCCCCTTTCTTCAATTGGGTCGAACCGAATCGCTCGACCCGCCCATTGACTCGGCAAAGATTGGCTTCGAGTACGCGGCGTAAAAATTTGCCAGAGCAGACTCCATCGATCTCGTCTTGGAGAAATGAGACCAGTTTCTGTGGAGCTGGAACGAGGCGCCTCATCTTCTCTCCAGGAACTCAACGAGCAGGCGCAATCCCCAGCCCGTCGCTTTTGCGGGATGATAATATTTGGACTTGGAGAGATACGCGGGTCCGGCCAGATCGATATGGGCCCATGGGACGCCGTTCGTAAATTCCTGGAGGAAAAGAGCGCATTTCATGGCGCCAGCTTCTTTGCCGCCTACATTCGCAAGATCGGCGATCTCGGAGCGGAGCGACTCTTTATAATCATACAAAGGCATCCTCCAGACGCTTTCTCCAGTTTTTGCCGAGGCTTCGGTTAATTCCTTAACGATTTGCTCATCGTTAGAAAATAGACCAGCTATCTCTTCGCCCAGGGCGATGACGATTCCCCCGGTCAAGGTCCCTGCATCGATGATGCACGTCGGATGCAAATGCTTTACTGCGTAGCCAATCGCGTCGGCGAGTACGAGCCGCCCTTCCGCGTCAGTATTTAAAATCTCCACGGTCTTCCCGCTGCAGGAGCGGTAAACGTCTCCTAACTTGTAGCTCCCGGAACCGATGGCGTTTTCAGCGGCTGGAGCAAGAGCCGTCACATTGACCTTCAGTTCCAACTCAGCCGCCAATTTGACAGCCGCCAAAACGATCGCAGCGCCAGCCATATCGGACTTCATCGTCGACATATTGTCCGGCTGTTTGAGGCACAACCCTCCCGTGTCGTAAGTGATCCCCTTGCCGACCAGGACGATGGTCTCGTTCGATTTGGGATTTCCTCGATAGGAAGAGCAGATCAGGCAGGGACCCTCTTTCGCCGCCCGGCCTACGGCCAGGAGCAGACCCATCCCCGCAGTTTCCAATCCCTTTTTATCCAAGACGACGGTTTTGATCCCTTTTCCCATGGAAAGAGCTTCCTTCGCCAACCGAGCTGGATAGATCTCATCGGCGTTTCCATTCACCAAATCGCGAACGGCTGAGACAGCAGAGGCGATGATCTCCAATCGATCGATCTGCTTTTGGAATTTTCGATCGATGCCTGATATCGAAAGACGTTCCAGGAGAACGGGAGGATCCATTTTGAGCGTTTCACTTTTCAATTGGGTGAACGCATAATTGGCGAGAAAGATTCCCTCGCATATCCCGCATAGCGCCTCTTCAAGGGGCAATTTTTCGAATTTTGGGAAAACGAGATGGATGCTCTTGTTTTTTTTTGCAAGCGCCGCTTTCAAAGCGCTCGCATAGGAACGTCTGAGCGATTCGGCTGTTTGAGATTGTTTTTTCCCCAGGCCGAGGAGGAGAAGCCGCGATTCTTTCTCTCCTTCGAGATAGAGGAGGGCAGTCTCTGCCGCTTTTCCCTTGAAGTCTCCAGAAGCGAGTAAAGCGGCAGCTGCTGTGTCAGCGTAGCCGCTTGCGGAAGCGGCTCCTTCCCAATAAGGGACGATGAGCAGATCGGTCCGCTCACGCTCTTCGAAATCTTTGACGATCGAAACCCTCAAAATGGAATCTCGTCGTCATGGGTTTCTCCCTTGGGAGCCATTCCTGCCGGGTAACCCGTCATGTAGGGATTCGGAACCCCATCTGAAAAACCGGGAGAAACGGGCGCTGCCTGCTGTTGCTGCGGCTGGCTTCCTCCCTCTTGCTGGGAACCGCCGCTCTTGCCGAAGGGGCTGAACTGGATGTAAGCGGCTGTGATCTCCATGGAAATTTGAGGTTTGCCTTCCTTGTCATTAAAAA
>CAZVXG010000174.1:0-2890 GCA_964631635.1 uncultured bacterium
CGGTCGCTGAAGGGATCGATTTCTGGTGACCCGTATCTGGAACGGCCGAAGAATTGATCAATCTGTTGCGCGGAGGGATCCGGAGCGGAATGACCTATGGGGGAGCGAGAAATATCAAGGAGTTACAGAGAAAGGCAGAGTTCGTCCAGGTGAGCGCCTCCTATGTCCAGGAGAGTAAGCCTCGCCCTGAATAGCTAGTTTCCTGTATCATAACTGTCATGGTTAAGGATTTCCTTTACGCTGACGAAAAAATTTACGATGCAGTCCACGGCTTCATCCCTTTCGATGAATTTGAAAAGGAATTGATCGATTCGCTCCCATTTCAAAGGCTCCACTATATCCATCAGCTCGGGATCGCCTATCTCGTCTATCCAGGCGCGACCCACACCCGTTTTGAACATTCCCTCGGCGTCATGTTCCTCGGGACGCTCATGTTCGACAAGATCTGCAAATCGGTCCGTCCCGACGTCTTCCATTTTGTCCCCAGGAAAGGTTCCGCCGAATATCTCTATTGGCGCCGCGTCCTCCGAATGGCTGCTTTATGTCATGACCTCGGCCATCTGCCGTTTTCCCACGTGGCCGAAAACGATCTCCTCGGATCGGAAGGACACGAGGATTGGACGCTCAAGATTCTCGGCAGCGCCTCTTTATTGTCCGTATGGGATAAACTTCGCAACGTCCCCGCCTATTCGGAAGATCTGATCGAGCGGGATATTCTCGAGGATATCAAGAAGATCGCGATCGGCGAGAGGAAATGGAAAGCGGAGACAGGCAAAACATTCACTCCCTGGGAACGGATCGTATCCGAGCTGATCACCGGCGATTTTTTCGGAGCTGACCGGATCGACTATCTATTGCGCGATGCCCGGAGCACCGGAGTCGTCTATGGTCTTTTCGATTATCACCAGCTCATTGAAACGCTCCGGATCCTCCCCAGCGCCGACAGGGGAGCCGACGAACTGCGGCTAGGCATCGATGAGAAAGGCCTCGAATCCTGCGAAGCTCTCCTTTTGGCTCGCCATTTCATGCACAGGAGAATCTATCAGTACTCCTCCGTCAAAGCTTATAATTTCCATTTGCGCCGCTACATGTTGACCAACTATTCCCGTAAGACGTTGGAAAGCGTCGACGATTTCTTATCGGTTAGCGACACCGATGTGATTGCAGCGCTCAATAAGGCGGCGAAAGACCCCTCCTTGCCAGGCCATCTGGACGCGCGCTGCATCATCTTCCGCCAGCATCGCTTTCGAGCCATCTCTCTTCCAGACGCCATGACGGAAAAAGACATCATCGACTTCAAGGCGAAAGAAAAAATCGGCGACGCCAACGTCGCTTTGGAATTCCATAAAGTCCAGCCGCCTCCAGACCGGCTCTCTTTTCCCGTTTCAAGGCGCCATATCATCATCCAGAAAGCCAGCGAATGTTCCGACTTGCTCCTTAAAGTCCCGTCGAAACGGTCGAATTGGATCTACATTGCGCCTGAGCATGATCTACAGCTCATCGATTTCCTGGAAAATTGGTCTTCCTGATGGAGTCGCAATCGTTCAACCGGATAGAAAAGCTCTTCATTTTTTTCTCCATGTTAACGGGCTTCCTCATCTCCGCAGAATACGCCATTACCCGCCCTTCAAGCAGCGCGATTTTCCTAACCGTATTCTCTTCTCAGGCCATCCCCTGGGTTTGGCTGATCTCCGTACCTTTCAATCTCTTTATCGTCTACCTCTACAATCGCTTTCTTCCCAAGATCGGTCCTCTGCGAATGATCGGGATGGTAAGCGCCTTCGTCTCAGCCATCCACCTCGTTTGCGCCTTTGCCCTTCAATACGTACCGCAGTTCATCTTCTTTCAATTCATCTTGAAAGATATCTACATCCTCCTCATGTTCAAGCAGCTCTGGTCGATGATTCACAGCACGATCCCAGCTTCCAAAGCTAAATATCTCTATGGATGGATTTTCGGCATGGGAACGCTTGGGGCCGTCGTGGGAAGTCTGATCCCCGGTTTCTGCGCCGTCGAAGTCGGATCGGAGGCTCTTTTCCTATACACCTTGCCGATCTATCTCATCCTCTTTTGGAGCTACGCCAGCGCCTTTAAGCGCAGTTTTTTGAATAGCATCTCTTTCAGCAGCGACCTCACCATCGACCCGAGACCCCGCGAGAGTTTTGCCTTGATCCGCCGTTCTCCCTTTCTCATCGCCGTATTGTGCCTCGTCATCTTCATGCAAGTATCGGTTGGATTGATGGATTACCAGTTCAATGCCCATATCGAGATGAATATCGGAGATAAAGATCTCAGGACTGAATATATAGGGCGGATGTCCGGCTTAACCAATCTCTTGAGCGGGGTCTTTCAGTTTATCGGCGGCTTCCTCATGATCCGTGTCTTCGGCATGCGGGGAAGCCATCTTTTCGTCCCCCTGATCCTCCTCGGCAATGCCATCATCTGCTGGATGATCCCTTCCTTCGCAATCATCTCGCTTTCTTACGTCCTCATCAAATCGATTGATTTTTCACTCTTTGGGGTCATCCGGGAAATGCTCTACATTCCGATGAAGCTCGACGAAAAATATCGGGCGAAGGCGATCATCGATGTGTTCGCCTACCGTTCGTCCAAAGCGCTCGTCTCCATCTGTATCCTGAGCCTGCAGTTGTTGGTGGGCATCGAGATCTTAGGGCTCGTAAGCGGGCTTGCGATCGCCGTTTTCTTAGGCTGGATCGGCGTCGTCCTCTTCCTGCTTCGCAAAGCCGTCCCTGCAATCCAGCTCAAGTAATATACAGTAATGAATAAAGCATAGGAATAGGCGGTTACTTTAGACGTGCGGGGACGTGCCAGGCCGAAGGGGTCCCCGAAAACGCATCGTTTTTGGGGAAAGGCCGTTGGACATGTCCCC
>CAZVXG010000175.1:0-2882 GCA_964631635.1 uncultured bacterium
AATACTATTCTCAGATCGACTATGAGACGCTGCAGGCGGACTTCGCGGCGAATACGGCGCTCGTACAGCAGAACCAGGCGGCGGCCGATGCGGCAGCGATCGATCTCGATTATTGCTGGATCCACGCTCCGATCGACGGGAAGCTCGGGATCCTGAATGTCGATTACGGCAATTTAGTGTCTGCTCCGGATGGAACGGCGGCGCCTCTGATTACGCTCAATCAAATGACTCCTATCTATGTCACTTTTTCGATCCCGGAATTCCAGCTTCCCCGCGTCCAAAAAGCCTATAAGAATCAAGAGCTGAAAGTAGTTGTCGCTTACGACAAATTCGAAGAGGAGATATTCGAAGGATCTCTATTCATGCTCGACAATACAGTCGATCAGAAAACGGGGATGATCAAGCTCCGGGCGATCTTCGATAACGATCAGCGGCAGCTTTGGCCAGGGCAATTCGTCCGCACCCGGTTGATCTTGAGTTGGGTCCCCGATGCGGTGGTCGTCCCTTTTGCCGCCGTACAAATGACCTTGACTGATCCGATCATCTTCATTGTAAAGGAAAACGACACGGTCGAGCAGAGGACGGTCAAGCTGGGGCAAAGGGAAGGAGAAGATGTGATCGTATTGGAGGGGATCAAGGGAGGAGAAAAAATCGTAATCGAGGGGCAGATCAACCTCTATCCGGAAGCCAAAATCTTTGTACCGAAGGACTAACAGGTGAACATCTCCGAACCATTTATTCGGCGCCCCGTGATGACCATCCTCGTGATGGTATCGCTCCTCTTTTTCGGTTTCCTCGCCTATTTCTCTTTGCCCGTAAGCGATCTTCCGAATATCGATTTGCCGACGATCCAGGTGTCGGTGAGTTATCCGGGCGCCAGTCCTGATACGATGGCCAATTCGGTGGCCGTTCCGCTCGAGCAGGAGTTCATGACGATCGAAGGGATCCAAACGGTCTTCTCTTCGAGCAATACAGGTTCGACCTCAATCGTCCTGACATTCTTTTTGGAGCGCAATATCGATGCGGCCTCGACCGACGTACAGGCTGCGATTAGCCGCGCCCAGCCAAATCTTCCTTCGAACCTCCCGAATCAACCCACCTATGAAAAGGTGAATCCAGCCGCCACGCCCATCCTCTACTTCGTCCTCACATCGCCGAACATGACCATGGGGAGTCTCTATGATTATGGCAATACGATTCTCGGGCAGCGCTTGACGATGGTGAACGGTGTTGCACAGGTAATCACCTACGGATCTCCCTATGCGGTGCGGGTGCAAATCGATCCTGAAAAGCTCGCCGCAAAGAATATCGGCCTCGACCAGGTGGCCGGACTCATCGGAGCAAGCAACGTCGACTTGCCGCTCGGCACCCTCTATGGACCTCGGGATGATTTTACGATCGACGCCGACGGACAGCTCATGACCGCTCCCCCTTATTCGGAGATCATCATCAAAAATGAAAATGGGGACCTGGTCAAGATCAAGGACATCGGGCGCTCGCTCGATAGCGTCCAAAATGACAAATTCTTTCAGCGTTATGTGACCAAAAACAGCGACAGCCTCTGCATCGTCCTCGGGATCCAGCGTCTTCCTGGAATGAACTCAGTGAAGATTATAGATGGTGTCAAGAAGGTCATCGAGGAGCTTCGGCCCCAGCTCCCCCAAAGCCTGACCATCGAAACGATCTACGATCTGTCCGATTCGATCAAGGAGAGCGTGCACGATGTCGAATTGACGCTCATCGTCGCCTTTATCCTCGTGGTAAGCATCATCTTCCTGATGTTAGGCAAACCGCTCAATACGATTATCCCGGCCCTGGCGCTGCCGATGTCGATTTTTGGGACCCTCGCCGTTATGTCGCTGTTCGGCTACAGCCTCGACATCCTTTCCCTTTTGGCCATCACTCTTTCGATCGGTTTCCTCGTCGATGATGCGATCGTTGTGCTGGAGAACAATGTGCGCCATGTGCAAATGGGCGAGACTCCCTTCGATGCGAGCATAAAAAGTGCAAAAGAGATCAGCGTAACCGTCATGAGCATGACGCTCTGCCTGAGCGCGGCGTTCATTCCGATGCTATTCATGGGGGGCGTCATCGGGCGGCTGTTCCGCGAGTGCGCCGTCACGATCATCATCGCAGTCCTCCTATCGGGATTCATTTCCCTCTCTCTTACTCCCATGCTTGGCAGCCGGTTCGTCCGCCCCTATCGCGAACTTGACAAATCGTGGATGGAGCGGTTCTCAGACGCGATCAATGAACGGCTGAAAAAAATCTACGAACCCTGTCTACACTGGGCCATGAAACACCGCTTTCTCATGCTCGGAGTCGGCATCGCCAGCATCGTTTTTTCGGTTCTTCTTTACCAGGCCATTCCGAAAGATCTTCTGCCGCCTGATGACGTCGGGTTCATCGAAGGACGCACCCAGGCCAGAGATGGGACTTCGCCGTTCCTGATGGAAAAATATCATAGAAAGATCACTAAGGCAGCCGTCGACGATCCCAATGTCGACTCAATCATTTCCATAAGCTCCTACAGCAACGCAAACCAGGGAGCCCTCTTCATACGCCTCAAACCTTTTAAAGAGCGGCTGCCGATGGGCGCTGTGAGTTCCGAGCTGGCTAAAAAATACAAGGATTTCACAGGCGTCAACGTCTATCTCTCCCCTCTTCCTCTGATCAACTTCACGGTAGGCACCACTTCGCAAGCCCTCTACCAATATTCTCTCACCAGCGTCGACCGAAAAACGCTGTTCGATTTTTCGACAAAACTGACGAATCAAATGAAGTTAAATCCCCTGTTTTCGCAAGTATCGAGCGATCTCCTCAATCGTCAGCCTCAACTGGAATTTGAAATCCTGCGCGATAAGGCATCGAACTATAACGTG
>CAZVXG010000176.1:0-2799 GCA_964631635.1 uncultured bacterium
GTCCTTGCGGCAAAAGCGCGGATTTGGGCCGAAATGGAGTTTTGCAACTGGCTCATATCAGTATCCTAAAGATGCGGTTAAGGAAAGTCCTTGCAAGATGAGATTTCCGCGGGCGTTGAAGACAGCGTACAAGATGGCGCCATCGGCATAGCGGGCCATCATGTTTTGTTCCCAATATTGCTGCACTTCATAGGCAGCCTCCAGGTTCAACATCCTGTTTTTCCCAAAGCAGAGGGACCATTGGAATCCCGCCTTCGCTTCTATAAGTGGCCGCCATACCCAGAATTGTTCATGCAGCTTGCTATTGAACATCTGAACCGCTGCTGCAATCGTCCCTATGGACATATCTTCTCTTTTCGTAGTGACTTCAGAAAGGGCGAAAGCTCCTGCCGCTTCTCCGATCAGGGAAAATCCTTTGGGAAGCATCCATTTCGAGCCGAATCCGATTCGGGGGCCCAGCCCCCGGCACAGATTCTTCAGATGAGCCTTCGTTCCGATCATCTTATTGGTCCCGTCGAAAAAACCTTCTGAATAGCTTACGTGGAATATCTGATTGATGAAGATTCCCTTCAAGCCGCCATGAAGCGTTAGGAAAAGGGATCGGGAAACGCCGCCGGCATAGGCGAGTTCGAGATCTAAGGTATTGAAATGGAGGAAGAGCGTTCCCCTGGCGAAACTGTAAACAGGGAAAGAGGCGATAGCCGCCTGCTGCGGGATCCAGAGAGGAAACAGGCCAGCTCCAGTAGAAGAGAGCGGCTTCCTGGCGAAGCTGCTGGATTTGGAGTAAAAGCAGGTCCATCTGGCATTGAAATCCCAATCGGGCGAGGCAAAGTGGTAACCCAAAAGAAATTTGAAGGCTGGGTCCCAGGAAAAATCGAGGGAGAGCAAATTGGCGGACAGGTCGGTGGGAATTTCGGGGGATGCGGGGAAACGGGGGGTATTCGCGGCGGCGAATTCGAGTTCATCCTCGGATGCTTGCCAGAAAAGAAAACTCCCGCTCGTATTGAACCTTCCTGAATCGCATGCTGGTTTGAATAGGGAAGCAATCTCTTGCTGGTTTTGAGGATTCGGTTGGGCTTGCTCGATCTTCAGTTCCTGGTTCTGGAGCACGATCAAGGCTGGGCTTGTAGCTGCCAGGAAGCAGGGAAATAAAAGGAGAGCCAGTGACAATCTCATACTACCTTAGCTTAGTAATGGTAAGCCGCCGTTGCGGTCAATCCGTGCATCTGGAGGTCGCCCCGCTCTGGGAACATTCCTCCCGGCTCCACATGGGAGTAGTTGCGCCTCAACTCATTCTGCGCCCACCAGTATTGGAGTTCATAGGCAATCGAAAAGCCAATCATGCTCCTCCGGCAAATGCAAGTTTCCCAATCCAGGCCGAGCTTCCCCTCGACGACGGGCTTCAACTGATGGGAACTGGTTTGCAAATGCATATGGAAAGGAGTGACGGTGCTAGTGGATGTATTGAGATTTAGATCGTTTTGGCCGCGGTTCGTTTCGATTTTGGAATAGAGGAGAGAGAGCGCGCCATTGGCAAGCAGGCTGATTCCCCAGCGGAGCTTCCATTTAGAGTCGAATCCCACTCGCGGACCGGCTCCCCAGGTTTTGTTTTTAAAGGTGATCGTACTCTCCAGAAGAGAGAAAGGGACTGTTCCAGGCGTTCCAGGTAAGATTGCGTCGATCGTAGTGCCCTGTTCATATTCGATTCGGTAATACTGATGCATCCAGGCTCCTTTTAACCCGGCGAATAGATGCATCGGCAACTGTTTGGACAGGGCGGAGAGGCGGCCTATTTCCAAATCGATGGAATTGAAATAATGCCTCCAGCTCATTCTCCCGTGGAAGAAGCGGATTTGATTCGGAGAGAGGACTGTATAGAATGGATAGAACCAAAGCGGAACGACTCCGAGGCCTTGCGGGGAGATCTGCGAGGCGATATGCTTTTTGAGATGGGTCGATTCGCCTCGGTAATACGTCCAACGGCTGTCTAAATCCCAACCATCGAAAGCGAAGTCATACCCAAGGTCGAATTTGAATCCTGGCCGCCACGCGAAATCAGGGACGAAGACTTTTTCCACAAGCTCGATACTCGTACTTGCCGGATCCGCCGGATTCATCGATTTTTCAGCGAATTCAAGGCCCCACATCTTCGATTGCCAGATCAAAAAAACGGCCTCGCACCAGACGCCGCCCCAATTTTCGATCGGGCAGAGGCGTCCCGAAGGCAGTTTTGCAGTCAAGTCTTGGCTGGCAGACGTCGATTCAGGAGACGTTTCAATAAAGAGATGGGATTCATCTGTTTTTTCGCATTTCAGATCTGGCCACCGCTTCCAGAGCGGCTTTTGAGGAGGGGCCCCCCGCTTGTCCATTTCCAGACAGCGGATGTCCACGCCAGCATCGGCCTGATCGGTCTCTTTCATAATTTCCAACGATGCGTTTTCAGGATCCCCCAGGCAGCTTCGCTCGCCCGAATCCTGTGTGGAAATTGTAAACCCAGGCCTTAAAGTCCGAGATTTTGGCGGTTGGGGCCGAACTTCGAATTCGACCTCGTCCTGATTTTCAAAAAACCCGTTCGGGATGAAAGAGGCCGCCTGATCTCCCCAAACAAGGCACACACACCCGATTGCGCACACGATAAAAAATCGAACCATGACTCTCTTAGATACACCCTTTCTTCGAGAAAACGCAAACAAAAATTTTTGAGCAGAAATCGACTTGTCGAAAACGATTGCTTAGAATAAAATGCTTAGATACCTTTTCCAAGACACAGGGCGGTCTCTATGAATTTAATTTCCGACT
>CAZVXG010000177.1:0-2785 GCA_964631635.1 uncultured bacterium
ACAAAAAAGCTCCCCCGGAGCTTTTTTGTGCTTCCGCAGTGTCATATTCCCAACTTTTCAAGTCATTTGTGTATACCGCCTGCGCATTTCTAAACCTTATTTTTGATAAACGGTATAACTATTCAGAATGGTTATGCGTAAGTAACTTAGGTTTGTTGTGTAAAGTTTTTAATTTACAATATTATGATAAAACAGTTATTACATAAGTAAAGGCTCTTAAAATAAGGATGGGGTCATTTATGAAAAAGAACGCTCATGTGCTAGCAATCATTGCGGTTATTGTCTTGATCATCGGCGGTATTAATTGGGGTTTGATCGGGCTCTTTGAATGGAATTTTATCGGTAACGTATTCGGGTATGACTCTGTCTTGACTCGCACGATCTATACGATCGTCGGCATCGCAGCCGTCTATACAATCTTGACCTGGTCGAAAAAAGATATCCGGTAAAGATTTAGATTTATCCTGCCGCTGATTCAGTCTTGCGTATATATCCCTGGCGCAACTCGGCGCTATGGACCAGCCATGCGCCGATGGAGACGATGGCTGTTGCAAGGAAGATGGTGGGCGAAGGGCTTTCGCCCAGGAGAACCCAGCTATTGAGCGAGGCGAAAATAGGGCTTAAAAGACCCATAAAAGAGACGAAAGTAGCGGTGAAGCGCTTCAGCATCAGGCCATAGAGGTTGTAGCAGAAGATATTTGAAATAGCCGTCATCAGGATGATTCCCTGGGCGAATCCTCCCAGGTTACTGGCAGAGACAGGGAGAGGATCCCAGGTTTCGACGATCATCGAATGGCCAAGGGCCATGAGGCCGCCGATCAGCATGCTCGATCCGTTCGTCATGAGCGGGGAGACATTCGTATCTTTCACGATCAGACGCATCAGGACCCACCCATAGACAGTACAGAGGGCAGCGCCGATCATGGCCAGTTCCGGCCATGAAAGAAAGGGAATCGTCGAGAGGAGTTCCCCCGCCTCTTTTTGACTGAGCAGGACGGGCATGATCCCGCCGATTCCGATCGTCAATCCCAGCCACTTGCGCCAGTTCATCTTTTCGCCGAAATGGAGATAGGAAAAGAAAGCGGAGAAGAATGGGCACAGGCTATAGATGAAGCAGGTCTTCGCAGCGGACAGGTGCTGCAGGCTCCAGAATTCGAAGGCATTGGTCAGATACATCCCGAAGAGGGCGAGGAGGCAGATCAGGAAGAATTGCTTGCCGGTGATCTTGAAAGCCGCCCGATTGCGGACGGCCAAAAAGCCGAGGAGCAGGATGCTGGCCAGGAGCATCCGGGAAGAGGTCAAAAAGAGAGGGGGAGAGACTGTGAGGGCCATTTTCCCGAGCGAAAAAACGCTCGACCAAATGGCATACATGGCAATGACGATCAAGACGGACATGCGGACAAGATACAGCGGATCTACGATTTGGTCAAGAAAGCGTCCTTCGAGTAGAATATTCCGACAATAAGGGATTTTTTCGATGGGTAACGAGATTTTTTTCTTGATGCATATCCTGTTGGTCATCGGCTTCTCGATCGGCGCCGTCCGGCTGGGGGCGAATGCCCTAGCCGCCCTGGTGGCTCTGGAAGGAGTTTTGGCCAATCTTTTCGTCGTGAAACAGATGGAACTTTTCGGCCTGACCGTTACTTGCAGCGATGTGTTTGCGATCGGAAGCATTTTGGGACTCAACTTACTTCAAGAGCACTTTGGAAAAGAAGCGGCCCAAAAAACGATCAAGGTCTCTTTTTTCAGCATGATTTTTTTCGTTCTCGTCTCTCAAATCCACCTTTGGTACGCTCCAGCGCCTGCCGATCGGACCCATAGCGCATTTGAAGCGATCCTCTCTTCGGCTCCCCGGATTGTCCTGGCTTCCGTCTTCGTTTATTATCTCGTCCAGAAGATCGACGTCGCTCTATTTGGACGGCTGAAGAACTGGTTTGGTGGACGCCGGCTCGGGCTGCGGATGGGAATTTCGCTCCTTTTTACCCAATTCATCGATACCGTCCTCTTCAGTTTTCTCGGTCTTTATGGCCTCGTCGCTTCGATGTTCGAC
Organism: uncultured bacterium; assembly: GCA_964631635.1. Lineage (GTDB taxonomy): Bacteria > Chlamydiota > Chlamydiia > Chlamydiales > SM23-39 > DALYFE01. Next base: position 2,051 of record CAZVXG010000177.1, read on the forward strand.
GTGATCGCAGTCAGCTTTCTGGTGAAATGCCTGATCATCGGAGGATGCGCTCCGCTGGCAGCCTTATCGCGGCGATTCGTCAAGGATGTTGTATGAGCTTTCGTTTCGAAGTGCTCCACCGGTCGTCCAAGTCGCGCGCCCGCGTGGGCAGGATCCATACGCCCCACGGGATCATCGATACGCCTAATTTCGTTGCGGTCGGCACGAACGGCACTCTAAAGGCGCTCGACAACCGGATGACCGATTCGATCGGATTGCAACTCATGTTCTGCAATACCTACCATCTTTTGCTTCAACCCGGTCCCGAAGTCGTGAAGCGCGCCGGCGGACTCCATCGATTCATCAACCGGAAGATGCCGATCATCACTGATTCAGGGGGTTTTCAGGTCTTTTCTCTCGCTTACGGATCCGTTGCGGACGAATTAAAGAGCCAAGGGAAAAAAAAGCTCGGCGGCGGGCATGTTTTAAAGATCAGCGAGGAGGGGGTGCTATTTCGCTCTTACCGGGATGGAGCGCCTATTTTCCTGACAGCGGAAAGTTCGATCGCGGCGCAAAAGTCTTTTGGGGCCGACATCATCATTCCGGTCGATGAGCTACCTCCCTATCATATCGGCAAAGAAAAGCTGAAGCGCTCTTTGGACAGAACGCATCGATGGGAGAAGCGCTCTCTCGAAGAACATTTGAAAAATCCGCAAAATCAGGCTATCTACGCGGTGATCCACGGCGGCCTCGATC
>CAZVXG010000178.1:0-2773 GCA_964631635.1 uncultured bacterium
TTTAGTTGTAGGACGGATCCTTCGCGCGTCGCTTTGCGGCTGTCCCTGTAAATGATGTAGTCGCGAGCCACATCGTGATGCCCATGTTTCATGAGTGTCACCTCGACGACATCTTGGATCCCCTCCACCGTTAAAGAAGCCCCTTTAGCAGCGAGATGGAGGACTTGTTTCACGACGAGATCGGTGATCTGCTGGATCTTCTGCTCCAACTCGGCATCCAGGGCGTTGGGAGGCAGGACTTGCTTCGTATCCCGGAAGGCAGCTTCGATTGCGCGCAAGATCCGCTCGCGCCGAAAGGGGACGAGCGTCCCATTGCGTTTGACGACTGTGTAAGCCGCCTCTTTTGCAGCGCCCCCTTTTTTGCCGCCTGTTTTTGCTGGGGTTTCTTCCAAGATTTTGCCGCCTGTTTTTGCTGGGGTTTCTTCCAAGAAGGAGGTGGTTGTGTCGTGGTTTTTTTTCATATGTTTGCCTTGTACTAGTTTTGCCTGCCGCTACTAGATATGGTAGCTCATACCGTCTTTCTCACACTATATATTGTGATTGACGGTTTTGAGTCCAGAAGAAACCCGAAACCGTTTTTCGAGCTTTCAAATTCAGCGGGATGGAACTAAGAAAATAGTGCAACCGGGATTAAAAAGAAAGCGATGTGCTATTCTGAAATCATGAAACGGGTCTACCTCGTCCCCAATATCATCACGGCTTTTGCGCTCGCCTGCGGGTTGTTTGTGATCTTTAAGATCAACATGTTAGAACCTGGTGGCGGGGACTATGAAGTGATCCAGACTTCCACCTTTCTCCTCTTGGTTGCCGCTTTGGCCGACGTCATAGACGGAGCTTTGGCGCGAGCGATCCATGCGGAAAGCGAATTCGGTTTTGTTTTCGATTCCCTGGCGGACGCGATTTCCTTTGGCGTCGCTCCTTCCGTCCTCATGCTGAAAACCCTCTCGTTAGAACATGGAACATTCCTTTCCTTCATCAGCGCGACGGGGGCGATGATCTATTCACTCTGCGGCGTTTTGCGGCTCGTCCGCTTTAGTGTGAAAGCCACTGAGGCAAAGGGGAATGCGGAACTCGCAATGGCGCAGAAAAAACATTTCACCGGCCTTCCCGTTCCAGCGGCTGCAGCCGCGGCCGTATCGGCAAACCTTCTCTTTCTTTCTCCCTGGGTACGAGAATGGATCGACCTATCGAAAACGGATCTGGCCATCATCTTCACCTGCGCGATGGTCGTGCTGGGCTATCTCATGGTGTGCCGCCTGAAATTCCCCAGTTTGAAAATGCTTCATTTTCGGATCCCTTCTTTCCATTTGGCATTTTTTACGGTCGTCACGGCGGTTTTTGTCCTCTATGGAATCCTCTATTTCTTCGCGATCATCCTGGCGCTTGCCGCCTGGAGCTATGTCGCCGTGGCCCTGGTCTTATCGCTGATTCGTCTGATAGCGGGCAAAAAATCGAAGACGCTTGAGGAATTCGAGCCAGAACCCGATGATTTTGAAAACAACTAATGCTAATTGTCATAGGAATTTTAGGATTGGCTCTCGGCTTTATTGGCCTCTGGATCGCGATGCAGAAGCGGCTCCGAAGTTCCGAAGAACAACTGCGCGAATCGTTCAAAGCACTTTCTCATGAGGCGATGGCGTCCAATTCCCGCGTCTTTTTAGACCTCGCCAAGACCTCATTGGAAAAATACCAGGAGAAAGCGCTGCTCGATCTGGAGGGGCGTCAAAAGTCGATCGATGCCTCGATGGTCCCGTTTCGGGAAGCGGTCAAACAGCTCGATGAGCATCAGCGCGGCCTCGAAAAGCAGCGCGAAGGCGCCTATGCCGCCCTTTCGAAACAGATCGAGGGGATGGCGCAAGCTGAGCGGGAACTGAGGAAAGAGACGGCTCTTCTGACTCAGTCGCTCCGCTCCCCGCAGGTGCGCGGATCGTGGGGAGAGATCCATTTGAGGCGCGTGGTCGAATTGGCAGGACTGCTCAACCATTGCGATTTTTTTGAGCAGAAGAGCGCCGATGATGGGGAACGGGTGCGCCGCCCAGATCTTTTAATTCGCCTGCCTGGGCAAAGACAGATCGTCGTCGATGCGAAAACTCCTTTAAGCGCGTATCTGGACGCCTCTGACGCAGGAGATGAGGAATTGCGGAAAAAAAAGCTGCAAGAACATGCGGGGAGCGTGCGCAAGCACATGAAAGACTTGTCGGGGAAAGAATATTGGAAACAGTTCGAATCCTCTCCCGAATATGTGATCCTTTTCCTGCCCGCCGAAGCCTTTTTCAGCGCCGCGCTGCAAGCCGATCCCTCATTAATCGAAGCTGGAGCCGACCAGAATATCCTCGTCGCTACTCCTACGACGCTCATCGCAATCCTGCGCGCCGTCGCCTTGAGCTGGAAGCAGGAGAATCTATCAAAAAGCGCCCGGGAAATCTCCCAATTGGGCCAGGAACTGTATGACCGGATCGGAATCTTCTGCGACCATTGGAACAAGGTGGGGAAAAATCTCAATACGGCAATCGACGCATTCAATCAGAGCGCAGCTTCGCTTGAGACGCGCGTCCTGGTCAGCGCCAAGAGGCTGAAAGAGGCGGGGCAGATCCAAAAAGATCTGCCTGAAGCTGGACAGATCGATCGGATCACCCGGTCTATTTCTTCCGCACCCGATCGAATTTGATATACATAAAAAAACTGAAGAATTGGCGAGATCTTAGGTCAAGCCCCCCATGTAGACGTGCGGGGACATGTCCAACGGCCTATCCCCAAAAACGATGCGTTTTCG
>CAZVXG010000179.1:0-2764 GCA_964631635.1 uncultured bacterium
GCGGAGCGAATGCCCGGGCGGTTGCTCGCGGACTTCGCATCTTAAGAGATGCCCAGCCCAATCATCTCTTGACGCTAGCGAACTTCGATGCGCTTGTCGCAAGCGGAGCAAATGCCTGGGCGGTTACTCGCGGACTTGGCGTCTTAAGAGATGCCCGGCCCAATCATCTCTTGACGCTAGCGAACTTCGATGCACTTGTCGCAAGCGGAGCGAATGTCCGGGCGGTTGCTCACGGACTTCGCATCTTAAGAGATGCCCAGCCCAATAATCTCTTGACGCCAGCGAACCGCGATGCGCTTGTCGCAAGCGGAGCGAATGCCTGGGCGGTTGCTGACGGACTTCGCATCTTAAGAGATGCCCGGCCCAATCATCTCTTGACGCCAGCGAACCGCGCTGCGCTTGTCGCAAGCGGAGCGAATGCCCGGGCGGTTGCTGAGGCGCTTCGCCGCTTGGGCGAGGCCGATCTCTTGACGCAGGAGAATTTCAATGTTCTTTTCGATAGCACTGATTTAGGAAACCAAGAATTCATCCTTGGCGTCGGTAACAACCTTCCATTGCGACTTACCCAAGCGGCGTTTGATGAATTTATAGAGAATTTATATGCCCGGAAATATTGTCCCGATGGACCAGCTGTACAGGCAGCTGCAAGGGCGGCAACAAAAGCAAAGCAATTTGGGAATGACTCAAACACTATGGGTGGTTTGACACCTAGTCGTCAATTTTGAGGCTTTCTCTCTATAAGAGAGTCTCTAAAAAATGCAAAATATAGAGAACACAACAATTGGATCTTCGCCGCCGATTTTCTTGCATTTAAGCGCTAGCCGTAGCTTTTTTGGCCGCTTCTTCGCGCCGCGTCCGGTAGAGGATGTATAAATTGCTTCCCACGATGACAGCGGCGCCGATTAACGCATGGGTAGTGGGAGTTTTGTCCCACCAGCAAAAGTCGAGCGCAACGACCCAGAAGAAGGTTGAATAATCGATCGGAGCCAAGGTCGACGCTTGGGCATAGCGAAGGGATTGGGCGATGCAGTACTGCCCGCTGGCAGTCAAGATTCCCATGCAGCCGAAGATTCCCCAATGAGAAAATGGCATCGGTTTCCAGGGAGAGAAGAAAAGAATCACGGGGATCATGACCAGGATCATGACCAGATTGGGGTACATGGCGATCGCCAGGCTGTGCTCGGTTGCAGCTAACCGCCGCATGAGAATTTTATTCACAGCTCCGAGAAATGTGCCCAGCAAAACGACGATGGCGACCATTTCAAAAACATTCGAACCCGGCCGCATCGCGATCAAGACCCCAATCAATCCGATCCCGACAGCAATCCATCGGTCGCGTGTCACCTTTTCTTTGAGCGCAACTGCCCCCAAGACGATCAGGAATAGAGGCGAGGCATAGCTGACGGTATAGATCGTGGTCAAAGACCCCATCGAAATGGCGAACATAAACGTCAATGTATAGGCGAGATTTACGGCGAGGCGGGCCGCGTGGTTTAATGGACGCTGGGAATAGAGGACGCGAAGCGGTCCGCCATGAAAAAAGGTCGCGGCGAAAAGCGGCAGGAAGCGGGTGATGGAGCGGAGAAGCGTCGCTTGCGGGACGGAATAGGTGGCCATCAGATGTTTGATGAATGCATCGGCCAGCGCGTAAAGGGCCAAGCCGAGGATCATCAATCCAACCCCCAGGACGGCCCGGTTCTGCAACTTCCGGTCTCCATTCGCATCCGCTGACATCATTTCCCTCAAATTAAAATTCGAAAAAGAGAGTTTATCAGGAAAGGAAATTCTGAGCGAGGTCATTGAACCTATCTCAATAAAAAGTTTCAGTCGATTTTTAGGTTCTTGCTTGACCTTAACGAAACCTTTTTTTATAATACGCAAAAAATTTTGGAACTTGCATGTTGAATAACATCGGCAATTCCTATGGATGGGATCGGACTCTGCTCTGCCTCTCTTCGAGACTGGCCGATCCGATTTGCGGAGCCTATGGCACGCTTCGCTATCGAATGGTGGCCCCCCTCGATCCAACGAAATTCGACAATTGCAGCTCGGTCGCCCGCGAACTGGCCTATCGCATCCTGATCGGTGCTTGCGCATTCTCCCTCTTTGCCGCGATGCCGCTCCCTCTATTGTGCGGCGTGTGTCTCCTGGGAACGGGGCACAAAGTCCTGCGCGTCATCGGATTTGCCCTGCAAAAGGAAAACTTTACGCACGTTCGGGGAAAAGCGCCGGAAATCAATCTGTCCGATCAACTCAAGGTGATGAGCTGGAATGTCTGCGGACCTGGCGGCGGTTTCCCATACGATCATGGCGGCATCGTCAGTTGGCGCTCTCGCTTGGACGGGCTGGTGAAAAAGATCGAATCGGAAGATCCAGATGTGCTGGTCCTTCAGGAAATCTACGATACCGCTCTCGGCGAGGCGCTCATCCATAAACTGAAGGAGCGGTATGCCCACTTTTTCTTCCACCTCGGCTCGAACGTGATGGGAAGCGTCGGCGGAATGATGGTCCTTTCGAAATGCGCCATCCACCGCTTTCAGAATATAGATTTCTCGACGAACGATTGGACGCTCAAACGGGGCTTTGCGACTCTGGAAATCAAAGCGAATCCATCCGATGTGAAGCCAGTGGCGCGGATCATCGGCACCCATTTGATCCATGGCAACTCTGAAAAGGACATCGCGAAGCGAGCGGTGCAAGTAGAGGAAATCATCCAAAGCCTGGACTTACCGGACCGGACTGTTCCGACTCTGCTCGTCGGCGA
>CAZVXG010000180.1:0-2744 GCA_964631635.1 uncultured bacterium
TTCATGAGGAAAAGCATCGATAGCGGTGGAACTACGAAGGGATTCCTGGTCTTCCAGATGCTCGCTTCGTTTGCCATCGCCGTATTCCTCGAGCCGATCCGAAGCGGCAATTTTGCCTGGAACGCCCCAGTCGCGACTTTGGGGATAGCGGCAGGTTTGATCCTGGCTTCCCTGCTCATCACTTTAGGCAAGGCGTTAGAAAAGGGGCCGCCGGGGTTTACTTTTTCGATCCTGTGTTCGGCGACCGTGATGCCAGCGATCGCAATGACGCTTTTTTTCGGCCCCAGCCTGGGATTTACTTATACCTCCTGGCATGCCCTTGGCTCGCTTCTGGTCTTGGCCGGTTTATTCTGGGCTGGAAAGGGAATGGTCGGGCTGCAGGATCCAAAGGGCTGGATAGTTTGTTCAACAGCAATGTTCATGTGCCACGTGGCCCTGCTCGTACTTTTACAGTGGAGAGCCCTGCTCTTGAATGTGCCGCATCCAGAAGAACTCACCAGTTTTTTCACGGCCGAGCAGATCAAAAGTTCCTGGTTTCTCCCCTTTATGTTCCTCACGTCGGCAGCCGTTCAGCTCTATATCTTCGTCTCCACGGAGAAAAGGCGGCTTCTTTTTAAGGAAGTTCTATACGGGATCCTGGGCGGAGCTGTGAACGGGGCTGGAACTTTTTTCTTAATCTGCGCGACACAGGCGGCCGAAGCTCTTGAAAATGCGATTATTTTCCCTATGTATTCTGTCGCGACGATCATCCTTTCCAATCTCTGGGGCCAGAAGCTTTATCAAGAACGGGTGAATTGGCGCGCCTGCCAGGTATGCGCCATCGGCTTGATTATCGGTACGGTCGATTGGAAAAGCGTCGCTGCCGCTATGGGATTTTGATCTTGCCGTAGGATGCGATGAGATCCTCGGCTTTTTTGAAATTGGACTGCATCAACTCTTGATAAATCTGAAGACCCTTTGCGTTCCTGCCTAGCTGAAAGGATAAGACTCCGAGACGGAAGAGGATTTCGTTATCTTGAGGACGGAGCTTCAGGAGCGTTTCCAGCTCGATCAGCTCCTCTTCGGGCATATCGAGCCTGTTATATCCCATTGCCAATTGCTCATGTACCCAGGGGTCGTTCGGAGCATAGTGATTGAGGATCCGAAGTTCTTCCACACTCAAGCGCGCAGCATCGCGAGAACTCTCTGTGAACATTTGGGTTTGCTTGGCTGCCTGCGGGATCGCATCGCGATAGAGTTTCGATAGGGCGATATAGGCATTGGCAAGAGAGACGTGCACCTCGAGATCAGTTGGGGTTACCCGCACTTGTTTCAGGTGTTCCTCGACTGCCGCTTGCAATAGAAGCCGCTTCATTTTGAATACGTCTTTCCAATAACAAAGATACGAAAGGCGGCCAAGCAGCGGAGATGCGGGCTGAAGAAGAGCGGGAACTTTGTAGAAATGCAATTCGAAATCCTGCAGATAGGAGGCGAGTTTCGACAACGCCTCAGCGACAGAAAGATGGTGCTGAGCTTCCCCTGCAGGGACGGAGATATGCTGTCTGCATGATTGGAGGAATTGTTCCTTGAGATGCAGGAGTTGGTCAAATTTTTTTGTCTGGTAGTAAAAAAGGAGGACGACATAGGAAAAGAGCGTAATGAATACCCCTCCCAAAGCAAACGCTGCAATCGCCAATTTAGTGGCGAAGGGAAGGAATAAAAGCAGTTCCCCAATAATCAGCAACGAGAAGACGAGGTGCAATCGGATGAAGGATTGGATAATTTTCCTGAAATCTTTTAGAACCGATCGATAGATCTGCGGCAGATGGTATTGGAAATAGGAGAGGTCGTTGGAAGGGTTATCGAGCTGTGTAGACATAGGCTGCTTGGATTTGTTGGATGATGCTGTTGCCACATATCGTGTAACCCCTTTCCCATTTTTAAGCAACATCTTCTCTTTACTGTCCAGTTTCGGCCATGAAATTGATGACCCGTTGACTGACTCCCGAATCTTGCAAACGCCGTATCTGCGTTTGACTTAAGGTATAGGTGCTGTGGGTATCGCTCAAGTAGCTGATGATGGCTTCGTCGCTCACTCCGCTTTGGCTTAATTTGATGACATCGTTGATCGTCAGCGGATCGCCCCTGTCCATCCGGTCTATTGTTCGAGGGCTTGAGCGCGACATGATCTTCCGGTCCTGTTCATCCAGGGCTGCTCCGATCAAGCCGCCGACAATCACTCCCGCCGCAGTGCCAATCAGCGCGCCTCCCCCTCCGCCCGCAATTCCGCCCGCTCCGGCGCCGATGCTTCCTCCGGCAAACACACCGATGCCCGTATTGGTGGAACAGCTTGCGGTAAGGAAGATCATCATGCTCAATGAGATGGAAACGAAGTGCTTCATAACGCGAGCCTCAGATTCATGGGTTAATTACCAATTAGCTCCCAAATCGATAAATGTCTAGAGAATCCTCTTTGGTTCAGATGATGCCGGCTATCATCAGGATTCCAACAAGATAGAGCATTAGGACGATCAGCTTTCGCATGAAGGCGACCGGTATTTGCCGCAGCAGGATCATGCCTACGCAAAGCCCGATCAGGGAGCTTCCGACTGTTCTTTGGTTATGCGATAGAGGACATGCAGTCTTAAAGGGTGGCCGACAGGTACTTTGGGATGGTAAAAATCCCCTTTTGGGTCCCGTACCATCCCGATTTTTTCCATGACCCGTATCGACCGATAGTTTGCAGGAACGGTAAAAGAGACGAT
>CAZVXG010000181.1:0-2741 GCA_964631635.1 uncultured bacterium
TTTTGTCTGGACGCTCTATCGAGGCCAGCTCGAGTGGGATCGAGGCGATTTTCCTAAGCTGGGAGTCGTGAAGCTCACCCAAAACAAAGCGCGCGTCATCACCGGATACGAGCCCAGTCCCGCAGCCAAGTACTTGGCTGCGATCTTCCAGAAACAACGGCAAGCGATCTAGTACCCAACCTTTATTTTTTAGTGAATATATCTAAAGCTCTTCGTACGCGTCCTCTGCATGAAATGGCATAACAGAATAAAATGGCATAACAAACATGAATCCGGTTCCAACAGTAGCAGCAAGCGCTCCAATACATTGCCCCATCGCAGCTGCTACAATCGGATGGCATATCCAACTACGCGTTTCTGTAATAGTACATCCGAGGTCTTTATATGTTTCTGCGGTTTTCGTACAAAGAACACCGAGGGCAATTGCTGCGGTCAAACCCACAGCGGCCATTGGAGCTGCGACTGCCATTCCAGCAGCAAACCCAACACGCCCGGCTGCTCCTGCGGCTCTCGCTCTAAATCCCATTCCTAATTGTACTGCCATAAAATTTCTCCTTATTTTTTAATGAATGGTCCTTTTGTCGCTTTCAGTAAATCGCGGTAAAAGGCCACCTCTTTCGGCCCAACCTCCGGCTTGGTTAAATCATAGAATGCGATACAAAGACTTCGATAGGATGGCTTCATAGGTTCTTGGGGATCTTCTTCAAACAAACAGAGGGGCTTGCTGCTAGAAGAGGAGAAAGGGAATGGCGAAGCAATGCTTTTGCAAAGTGATCCTCTCGCTCCATGAAATCGGAGTTGGAAGCGTCGATCAAATAATTTGAAACCAGAAAATAGGTGGGCAGATTGTGATGGCAGCGGTTATGGAAAAATTGTACGGGCGGGTCAAAAAGTAAAAGATCGATCAACTGCTCTTCTTTTAAAGACAGAATCTCGGCTGCCAAACAAAGATTCGCCTCGCCTGAGAAATAATGATCCTGTTTTACGCCTGAAACCACCACGGAAAATTCCTTCGACCCGCTGAATTTTTTATAGAATGCCGCAATCTCTTTTGCAACATCGACCGACCAGTTACAGATCTCAACCAATTTGGTTGGGATCTTTCCGAACCAGAAATTATTGCCCACTGTGCTAACTGAAGAAGGTCCGCAGTGAAACGCTATATTCTGGGGAACCGATTCTTCGGTCAAGTATTTCAATGCCGCGGAAAAAAATACGCAGCCGATGGAATGGGCCAAGAGTTGATCGGTTGGTCCATATTTTTTTTGGATCGAAGAAATAGTGGTGGCGAGGAGCATCGCCGCTTGATCCAACGACTCCGGAAGATACGCTTCGGGAGCACCGCTATCTCCCAAGTTGCAGATATCGTATTGCGTGATCATGATGAAGCGCGCCGGCGGCATCGTTTTATTCTCGCCCTTTATTGCGAGATAGGAGGAGAGGAAAGGATACACTCCGATGACATTGTTATCGATGGTCGTTAGATTTCCGGGAATTTGGAGGAAGTTAAACCATTTGGGAGAAAGGCCGTTTTCTCGATAGTTCGGAGAGGGAGCAGCCTCAGAAACCGATGAAGCATCTACAATCCCCTCCTTGGATTCGACGATGCGGCAAGTGATCGCATGACGTTGCCCATTCGATGCGATTTGGATGACTTCATCCCGAACCGCAAAGTTTTCGCGCACAGCAAGATGATCCTGGAGATTTGGGTCCAAAGCAGCCTGGGGATCCCAAAAATTAGAGTAGTAGAGCTTCTCGATTTTCATCTGTTCGTGGTTTAAATAGGGCTTCAAGGGGAAAAAGAAAAGATCGCGAATCACCCCTCCAAGAGCGGAGCGGGCGGCCATCCAGATCGTGAAGAATGGGCTGGTTGTCCAATTCCAAATCCTTTGACAGATGGATTGGATTTTTGCAGCGCATATTTCCAAAATGCCGATGTTCTCATTGCCGATAGGCAAAAGAAAGTCTTGAGAACATTCGATTCCGTCAAGTGAGACAGCCATAATCATCCTCCCAATCATCTTAAGGGATGATAGGATAGAGATTCAGAAGTTATTTCGAAAGGGATTTCACGGGCTCGAACGATTTGCGATGGATCGGGCAAGGGCCAAACGTTCGAATCGCTTGTAGATGTTCTTCCGTGCCATACCCTTTATGTCGCTTGAATCCGTAAACGGGCCATTGTTTGTCGAATTCCTCCATCATCCGGTCGCGCGTAACTTTGGCGAGGATTGAAGCGGCGGCGATAGAAACAGAACGGGCGTCTCCTTCGACGATGGCTTCGGCCGGGTATGAGAACACGGGAAGCAGATTGCCGTCGATCAAGAGATAGTCGGGCTCTGCCGGCAGAGCGGCTACCGCGCTTTGCATGGCCAAAAACGTGGCTTGTAAAATATTGATGCAATCGATCTGGGGCACGTCGCTGATTCCAATAGCGTAGACCACGTGCGGATGCGCAGTGATTGCAGCATATAGTTTGCTGCGCTGCTTGGGGGTTAGCTGCTTGCTATCGTTGAGATGCGGGAAGAGGGCGGTTTCATGGAGAATGCAAGCGGCGGCAACGACGGGGCCGGCAAGCGGGCCGCGTCCTGCCTCATCGACGCCGGCAATGCGCAAAAATCCTTTGGCCCTCAGTTGTCTTTCCAGAATGGAAAGAGATCTTAAACGAGAACGCTCTGCTATGGGAAAAATTTGCTGCATGCAACATGCTTATACCCGGAGCAGAGCTTGGAAAACAAGAA
>CAZVXG010000182.1:0-2740 GCA_964631635.1 uncultured bacterium
TTCATAGAATGCACCCCTCGTCATCATCGAATTCCCCGAGGCGCAGGCGGCTAAAACTAGTAGGCTCAAACACACCGCCCTCATGTCTCCTCCTCTCCATCGGCGTCCCGCTCTTCATCGGAACTGGAAATTTCCTGCGACTGCTGCCAGATCCGCGCTTCGATCTGGGTGCGGAATTGGTCGCTCGTCATATACTCGCCCCACATCAAATAGCTCCCATCCGGCTGGAGCGCATAGGTCTCATACCCTTCGAAATTCAAATCATTATTCCGGAATTCCCAAGCGATCGTCCGATCGTCATAGACGCCAATCCCAACAATCCTTCCAATATTTTGGTTTTCCATATCGACAGAAAAGGTTTTCGTTCGAAAATCGTAGAAGATCAATTCATTACGCATGTTTTCGGACAGGCCTGAAATCTGGATTTCTTGCGCACAGGCGACCTTCCCTGCAAAATCGCGGTTCTGCACAGACCAATTCGTATTGAACATCAACTCTTCGTCGACCATGTTCAACACAATTTTTCCTTCGCCGCACCAACTGCCCGGCGAGAAGATGAAAGAATGGACAAATGGCTCTTTTCCCATCAGAACATAAACCTTCTGCTATATACGCTCTGGAGGAGGCCGAGAGCCGCCATGGTGGTCAAAAGCGAACTGCCCCCATAGGTAACCAGGATGAGAGGCACTCCCGTTATCGGGAGGAGGGCGCACATCATCGCGCAATTGACCAATACATGCATGGCGAGATAGGCCGCCAGCCCGGCTGCCAGCAGTCGGCCGAAGGGGTCCTTGGCTGCTGCTGCCACCTGAAAACTAAAATAGATCAAAGCGTAAAAAAGGAACAGCAAGAACACAAGTCCCACAAAACCAAACTCTTCTCCGAAAGCCGCGAAAACCGAATCGGTATGGGCGAAAGGGAGCCATTTCCGTCCTGCGAATTCGCTGCTCCGCCAGCCCGTTCCAGTCAACCCTCCTACCGCGATCGCAGTCTGCGCAGCCTTCTGATGATAGGTATCGGGATTCAAACGCTCATACTGATACTCTTTTAAGCAGACGGTAAAATAGGGGCGCATCTTCTCATGCGAGAGGATCCCCAGGAAGAAGAGAGCGACGATCGTGAGCGCGGCAATGCTCACTCCGATTCCGACCCGCAAAATCCCTCGATGCATCCCAGAAAAATAGCCCATCGTCAAGGCGATCGGAAACAAGACAAGCGCCGTCCCCAAATCAGGCTGTTTCAGGATGAGGAAGAAAGGGATGCCGACGATGGCTCCCATCTGCAAGGCTGAAGCGAACGTGCATGCCCTGGCTCCTTTCCGCTCCAAAAACCAGCTCAACACAATGACGACGATCAATTTCGCTTGTTCGGATGGCTGGAAGCTGGCGATTTGGGGAATCCGATACCAACGATGGACGTTTTGGATGGGATTGGTGAAAAAAAGGCCGGCCAATAAGAAAACGATGGCGAGATAAAGAAAGGGGCTCCAATCGCGTAGGCGTCGATAATCGAACAGGGACGCCGCGAAAAAGACCGCCCAGCCAAGACAGAACCATCGGAGCTGCGTTTTAACGAGCGGCGTCCAGAAGGAAATCCCCTCCCATTCCCTCTTTTCTCCAGTCATGGAAGAAATGATGCATAGGCTGATCGCCATCAGACAGCAGATAATCGGCAGAACGCGGAAATCGATACGGGAAAGAGGCATAATTTGATACAATACAACGTTATGAAAATTGTCGACATTCATTTTGATTCGATCGATTCGACAAACTCCTATGCGAAACGGGAATATTCCTCTTTTGCTCCGGATCAAATCACCTGCATTACCGCCGATGAACAAACGGCTGGGCGCGGGCGGTTCCAGCGCAAATGGATTTCCCCCCCACGCGTCAATCTCTATGCGACTTTTTGTTTCCGGTTGCCTGGCGAAAGCATGCACCTCGGCAGCTTGGCCCAAGTGATTTCCTATTCCTTCGCCTCTCTACTGATCGCGGAAAAACTTCATCCCAAGATCAAATGGCCGAACGATGTGCAGCTGAGCGGCAAAAAAATTTCCGGAGCCCTCTGCGAGACGATCTTCCAACAGCCTTTCATCCAGATCCTTCTTGGCCTCGGCGTCAACGTGAATATGGAATCAGCCGACCTGGAACGGATCGATCAGCCAGCCACTTCCTTGAAAAACGAGACGGGGCGCAACTGGGACCGGATCGCACTGTTGAAAAACCTGCAAATCCGCTTTGCCGCTGACCTGGAGCGTTTCAAGAAACAAGGGTTCGCTCCCTTTCACACCCCCGTGGAAAACCTCCTCGCTCGTAAAGGGGAAACTATCCGTTGTTTCGACGGAAAGAGGGAATGGGTCGGCATTTGCCACTCCCTGACCAGCGATGGGCGGCTCAACCTTTACCTTCCCGACGGGACGATGCAAGCGATCTTGTCCGGCGATATCCTATGAATGGATCGGATGGGAAATGTCAGCAAAAACTACCTAAATTGGCAACAAGCCGTCACGAGGTGAATATTTATTAAATCACTGGAATGACGGAAAGGGCGGGGTGGACGCGCCGCTTGAGGATTTGCTGGATGGCTGTAAGAGTGGAACCGGTAGAGGAATGGCAGGTGGTGCACGATCCAGCGTATTCGATATGCACTTCCCCATTTTCCTTAAGCTCTTTGATCTTCACTCCCCCTGCATCGAGTTCGATATAGGGGCGGATTTCCTTGTCGATCACCTCTTCCAGGA
>CAZVXG010000183.1:0-2737 GCA_964631635.1 uncultured bacterium
GCCTCGGTTTTGCAAGCCTGCCACTGCGCCATCATCGGAGTTATACCGCGCTCCGCTTGGTAAAGTTCAGCCATAATGACCACTATGCTACCATCCCATACCATGTTCTGTCCAACGGTTGCTTTCGCTACCACGTGCTGGGAGCAGGATTGGCGTCCCATCCTGCTCGATCCCGATTATCTCAAAGTGAGGCAGATCGGCAACCACCTGTTTGCATTTAACGAAAAGATTCTGGTGATCAATAACGTATCGGATCTCGCAGCAGTGAAAGCGGCAGCGCAAGCGAAGGTAGACGAGGGTGTATTGACCCGCTTTGCCATAGCGGAAGAGACGGCCGGCCAGGCGCTGGCCCACTTTCAACTCAAACGGTCCGATTTTCGGGCGGGACCCGACGCCATGTCCTATGAAGGAGTGAATGCCGATTGGATCTATTACAATGCCCTCGGCCCCCTGACCGCTCTCTATGTCGCCAAGAGCGATTATCTCCTCTACCTTACAGGCGATGTCCGGCTCGATCGGCCAGTCGACTGGATCGGCAAGGCGTTGCGCCGGATGGAGAAGAACCCTCTGTACAAAGTGGCCAATCTCACCTGGAATGGAAACTATCGGGAAGCGCGCAGGGAATCTTACAAGCGGGAATGGAATTTTTACGTCTCAAAACAGGGATTTTCCGATCAGATGTTCCTCGTGAAGACAGAAGAGTTCCGGCAGCCTATCTACGGGGAAATCCGCCCCGACAGCAGCCACTTTCCCAGAGGCGATGTTTGGGAAAAACGTCTTTTCAGCTACATGAAAAATCGGGGCTGGGAGAGAATTACCTTTAGGCGCGGTTCCTACACGCATGAAAACTTCTGAGCATCATGGGCACGTTTTCTAAAGAAAGTTTGGAGGTTCTCCGGTCGCGGATCGACTTGTTGGAAGTCTTGAATCCCTATCTGAAATTGCAGCGATCGGGAGCGGCCTATAAGGCGCTTTGCCCGTTCCATGAAGAAAAAACGGCTTCTTTCATCGTCCAAAGAGGGGATAACCATTACCATTGCTTCGGCTGCGGCGCTCATGGGGACGCGATCCAGTTCCTAATGACCCATCTCAAGATGAGCTTCATTGAAGCGGTCGAGAGTCTGGCCGAGCGGTTCCATGTGCAGCTCGAAGAGGCGCAAAGCGAAGGGCGACCTAAAGGCCCTTCAAAAGCGCTGCTGAAGGAGGCGCTCGAACACGCCTGCCGATTCTATCAGTTCTATCTCCTCCATACGCTCGAAGGGCACGCCGCGCTCGATTATCTCTATAGCCGCGGGATTGATTTGGAATTCATCCGCGCTTTTGAAATCGGCCTCGCGCCGAAGGCGTCTCAGCTTTTTTTGCGGGCGATGTGGGAGCAAAAATTCTCGAACGCTCTTCTGGAAGAAGCGGGCCTCATTTCCAGAGGGCGTGAATTTTTCTCGGACCGGATCACCATCCCGATTCGGGACGCCGTGGGTGCGGTCATCGGCTTTTCGGCGCGCAAGTATAAGGCGGAAACATTCGGAGGCAAATATATCAATACTCCAGAAACGCCGCTTTTCAAGAAATCGAAAGTACTCTTCGGCTTGAGTTTTTCGCGCAAGACGATTGCCAAAGAGCGCCGCGCGCTCATCGTCGAGGGGCAATTCGACGCGCTGCGCTTGATCCATTCGGGCTTTACCTGGACGGTTGCGGGACAGGGGACGGCATTTGGAGAGGAGATGGCCAAAGAGCTCATCCATCTCGGCGTGCGCCAGGTTTTTTTGGCCCTCGATGGCGATCCGGCCGGCCGGGAAGCTGCTGTGAAGATCGGAAATCTCTTTCAAAAAGAAGGGATCGAAGCTCTCGTCGTTCCATTGCCGGAAACATCGGATCCCGATCTTTTCTTACAGGAAAAAGGGCCTGAGGAATGGCAAAAACTTCTCGATGCCAGCGTAGAATATCTCGCCTTTCTCGTGCAGAATCTCTCCAAGTCGATCAATATCCAGTCGCCTGCCGGCAAAAATGAGCTTGTCCAGACCATCGCCAAGCGGATTCGGGAATGGAATCATCCCCTCATGATCCATGAGAGCCTCCGGAAGCTCGCCCGTTTGACCCATACTCCCGAAACGATGATTGGCGCGCCCGAGGAAAATGCTCCGCAGATTTACATCAAGCGCTCCGCCAGCGTTACGTTTCCCGAGATCGATCCAGACCGGATCCTCGAAGCCGACTTGCTCCGTTGGATGCTGCTCATGGGGGAAACCTGCCCGGAACTCCTCAAGCTCGCCGAGATCAACCTGACGCCGGAGCATTTCCGCACCGCGCCTGGCCGTATCCTGTATGAAAAATATAGGGCGGCAGCCAAGGAGAACAAACCGCGGGATCTCCTCTCTTTGATGATCGATCTCGAAAAAGCGGAGCAGCAATTATTCCTGGCTGAAGTATTACAGAAGAAAGTGAACCGGGACCGGGCGGTTGCCTGTTTTGCCGAAACCATCCAGAAGATGCTCGAGCGGCATTGGATGCAGATGCGCGAGGAGATCAAGCTCAAGATCTACAGCGGCCAATGCAGCGAGGCAGAGGTTCTCGAGTTGGCCCGGAAATTCGATGAACTCAGGAAGCAGCGGCCCGAGGTGAAATATACCGATGAGTGACCATCTCATATTTTTCGACGACCAGTGTCCCTTTTGCCATCGCGCTGTGCGCCATATCATCGAGATCGATGAGGACAAACGATTCCAATTTGCCCCATTGA
>CAZVXG010000184.1:0-2718 GCA_964631635.1 uncultured bacterium
ATGGCTCTGGCGAAGTACATTACTTGCACCAACAAAAAGAAGGTGGTTTTATGGTTTCAAAGATTTCCTATCTCAATACCGAGGCGTTTCTACAAGAATCCAACGCTTTTGCCGACCAGGTGCTCCATCCCGAAGGCGATATCGGTTCTACTGGAACCACCGTTCATCATACCCATTCCCATTGGGGCTCTCCTGCCTGGGGCTGGGGATATTACCCCCAGCCTGTCTATGTCGAGCCTTCGGTCGGACCTTGCAATGACTCAAAGAAGAGAGAGAATCCGGGGCTTGCCATCCTTGTGGGTACGGCAGCGCTGGCCGTCCTCTACCCGACAGCACAGAACTGGGCCGAATGGTCGCAAGCGAAAAACGGAATGGCCAAGGTCCGCGAGAAGCTGCAGGCTGTCGAGCCAGAAATCGCAGCAGCGCATCCAGCTCTCAGAGCTACAGTCCACTCAGTCTACCAAAAAGAAATGGCGATGCTCGACCATCTCAGAACGGACGCTCGCAACGGCTTCTGCTTAAAAGGGGTTTTAGTCGCCTCCCTGGCTGCGGTCAGCTATACGGCATGGATTGGGTCGCCAATCTCCATCATTCCAATTTTGGGAGGCCTCGCCGCCACGGGCGCGATGATCTGGCGCAGCGGAATCCGCTCGATCCAGAACGAAGTGAAGAGCGAAGCGCGGGAGTTGCAGATTGCCGTCAGCCAAGCCGCTCGCGTTCTCGATACGATCAACGGATAGCTATTTCCCGATCGCCGGCTTTGAAACATCGATTTCCAGATCGACGATCTTGCTTTCCGACCAGAGGCGCTCCAGGGAATATTTCCCCCTCAAGCCAGGCGTAAAGAGATGGATCATGACCTGGCCGTAGTCGAGGACGATCCAATCTCCGGTCTGAAGCCCCTCTGTATGGAGCGGCTTTTCCCCCTGTTCGGACAGTTCTTCGATGATTGTATTCGCTATTGAAATGACGTGCCGGTCGACATTCCCCTCCGCAATGAGAAGAACATCGGTAATAGTCGATAGCCCTTGGACATCAAGGGCCAGGGTATTGAACCCTTTTTTATCATAGATAATCTGAGCGATGGTATTCAGCATCACAAGCGGTTTCCCCTTCATAAATGTAACATAAAAACTCCCCGATTTTTGAGTCAACTTGTGTATAAGCCATTGTGCTCGATGTATTCCAGGGCTTTATTTGGAACGAGATGGCCGCAATAGAGTCCCTTTTTAAGGCGTGCGCGGATCGAAGTGCTGGAAACTTCGAAGATTTCGGTCGCCGTGAATCCGGGGCTGAGAGCATCGGCCAGATTTCCGTGCAGTTGGGGAGAAGAGCGGACGCCTATCAGCGGAGGAGCGAGACGGATCAGCTCTTGAAAATCTTTCCATTGATCGAAATGAGCCGCCGCCTCTTCCGACAGCAGCAAGCGGAATTTGACTGCGCCTCGGCTCTCTCCATGCAACGCATGGAGGGTATCGATCGTAGAGGAAGGATCGGCGCGTTCGATTTCATAGGAGGTCATACGGAAATGAGGAATCCCTTCTATGGCGAGAGCGCTCATAGCGAAACGGTGCTGCGGACTCGCATGGGGCGGCGCAGCCGTTTTGAGTGGGGAACAATAGGCAGGGCAAAATAGGACTTCGTCCAGTTTATGGATCTCGAATAGCTGTATGGCCAAATGGATATGCCCGAAATGGATCGGATCGAATGTCCCTCCGAAAAATCCTATCGTCTTTGATTTAAACAAGGAAAAGCAGCTCCCGGTATTTCGGAAGCGGCCACAGGGCATGCTCCACAAGCGTCTCGATTCGATCTACGGCTACTCTTGCCACATCCATTTTTGGTCCTAAAATTTCGGAGAAAACTTTCGCTTTCGCTTCCCAGCCAAAATCAGCAGACTGATTGTAAACCTTTTCGATCTCGTCGACGGCATGAATCGCGGTTTCGATGCTATCGGCTAAAGTTTTTAGCGATTCGAGAAGACGGGGCTTCGAAGCGATCCCGACATCGGCCAAGGCCTTGAGCGATTTGGCCCGATTCTTCTGGTCGAATAGAGCGGCGGGTAAAATTTGGGTGCGGAACAGCTCAACCATGAGATTGGCTTCGATCGACATCGCCTTCGCATACTGTTCGATGAGCACTTCATAGCGGCTATGGATCTCTTCTTCAGAGAGAATGCCTTGAAAGACCCGGATGGTCCGCTTGTCGAGAAGCTGTGCAAAGGAATGGAAGCTTTTCCGGATATTGGGCAAACCCCTTCGCTCCGCTTCTTTTTCCCATTCTGGCGTATAGGCGTTGCCGCCAAAGAGAACTGCTTTGGAGGCGCGCAAGTGCTTGCGCAGGCAGGGCAGAGCCTCGTCGAGGAGCTGCTGTTGCGAGAGGGTCTTCCCTTTTACGATCCCGGCAATCTCATCGAGGATGAGCTGGAGGCTATCGGCTACGATGGCATTGATCACCGCAACCGGGAATGCGCAATGAGCTGAAGAGCCTACGGCTCGGAACTCGAATTTATTGCCGGTAAATGCGAAAAACGAAGTGCGGTTCCGGTCAGAGGCATCCGCCTCGTGGTGGGGAACATGGATCAAGCCGAGATCGATCCTGCGAGATAGCTCGGCTGGAGAATATCGTTCCTGAATCAGGTCGTCGACGAGTTTTTCAAGCCCCTCCCCGAGATAGACGGAGAGGATCGTAGGCGGCGCTTCCGATCCGCCAAGGCGA
>CAZVXG010000185.1:0-2507 GCA_964631635.1 uncultured bacterium
AGCTGCAGCTCAACGATTCCGCCCTCCACGTCGAACAGGAAAGCAGCCTTGCCCTCGGGTTTGGATTCCGCTGCGGCTTCCTCGGACTCCTCCATTTGGAAATCGTATTCGAGCGCCTAAGCCGCGAATTCAATCTGGATATCATCACCACTGCCCCTAGCGTCATCTACCGCTTTACCCTGAATGATGGAAAAACAATCGAAATCGATAATCCCGCCCGATATCCCGACCCTACCCATATCGATTTCGTCGAAGAACCCTGGGTCAAAGTCCACATCATGGCCCCCTCCGACTATCTCGGAGCGATCATGGGACTCTGCACCGACAAACGGGGAAGCCTCGAAAGAACTGAGACGATGAGCGCAAGCGGGCTGCTCCTCACCTATCGGCTCCCCATGAACGAGATCATCACCGACTTCAACGACAAGCTGAAATCGGTTACGCGCGGCTATGGTTCCTTCGATTATGAACCGGACGGATACGGCAAGAGCGACATCGTCAAATTGGAAATCCGCGTCAATGAAGAACCGGTCGATCCATTTTCCTGCCTCGTCCATCGAACAAAAGCGGAAGCCAAAGGACGGGCCATCTGTGCGAAACTCAAGGAAGTGATCCCCCAGCAACTCTTCAAAGTCCCGATCCAAGCCGCGATCGGCGGGAAAATCATCGCGCGCGAAACCATCAGCGCCATTACGAAGAACGTCACTGCGAAATGCTATGGCGGCGATATCACACGCAAGCGGAAGCTTTGGGAAAAACAGAAAGAAGGCAAAAAGAAGATGAAGGAGATCGGCAAAGTCAACATCCCTCAAAGCGCCTTCATGGCAGTGCTCAAGGCGGAGTAATCAGACGGAATAGGAACTGGAACTGACATTGCCTCCTTTTCCAGTCCAATTCGTATGGAAGAATTGACCGCGGGGCTTATCGGTTCGCTCGTAGGTATGGGCGCCGAAATAATCGCGCTGAGCCTGTAGAAGATTGGCCGGCAAGACAGCGCTTCGATACCCGTCGAAGAACGAAAGGGCCGTGCTAAAACAAGGGAGCGGGACGCCCATCAAGGCCCCTTCTGCAACCACTTTCCTCCATGCAGGAACAGAGCGGGTGATTTCGCCGATGAAGAAAGGGTCGACGAGGAGGCTGGCGAGTTTTGGGTTTTGATCGTATGCCTGCTTGATCTTTCCTAAAAATCGACTCCGGATGATACAGCCGCCGCGCCACATTAAAGCGATCGATCCAAAATTGAGTTTCCATTTGTATTCTTCCGAAGCGCCTCGCATGAGCATGAACCCTTGGGCATAGCTGATGATTTTAGAGGCATAGAGAGCCTGCGAGATCTCATCGGCGAATTCCTTGCGGTTGCCGATCGGATGCGCAGGAGCCTTATAATGGCGGCTCGCTTCGATCCTCTCCTCTTTTAGAGCTGAAAGACAGCGGGCAAAGACCGCCTCGCCGATCAGAGTCAGCGGAATGCCGCGGTCGAGCGCATCGATCCCAGTCCATTTGCCAGTCCCCTTTTGACCAGCTGCATCCAGGATTTTCTCAACGATCGGTTTCCCATCCGAGTCGAGTTTCGTAAAAATATCAGCGGTGATTTCGATCAGATAGCTGTTGAGCGGCCCCTGGTTCCATTCCAGATAAGTCTTGTGGAGCTCCAAGTACGTGAACTTTGCCCCTTTTCTCAAAAGGTCATACGCCTCGCAGATGAGCTGCATATCGCCGTATTCGATCCCATTGTGGACCATCTTGACATAATGGCCCGCCCCTCCCTCTCCGACCCAGTCGCAGCAAGGAGTCCCATCTTCAGAGCGCGCGGCGATCGCCTGAAAGATCGGCTTCACATGAGGCCATGCCGCCGGATTGCCGCCGGGCATGATCGAAGGACCATGTCTAGCTCCCTCCTCTCCTCCGGAAATCCCTGTGCCTATAAAAAGAATCCCTTTCGCTTTGAGCGCTTCGTAGCGGCGCTGGCTATCGGGAAAGTGGCTATTGCCACCGTCGATGACGATATCTCCCGCCTCGAGAAAAGGGAGGAGCTGATCGATGAATTCATCCACTGGCGCGCCCGCCTTGACCATAAGCATGACGCGGCGGGGCCGTTTCAAGGCGGCCGCGAGCGCTTTGAGATCGGGCGTCCCGATGATCTTTTTCCCCTTAGCGGGTCCCTGGCAAAACTCATCTATTTTGGAGAGCGTCCGATTGAAGACCGCCACGGTGAAGCCGTGATCGGCCATATTGAGAACCAGGTTTTGGCCCATGACTGCAAGTCCGATAAGTCCAATATCTGCCTGCATGCGATCTCCCCTTTTCTCTTGAGAGTAAGCTAGGTGATCGTTTAAAATAAAGGCTCTTATGTCCTCGTAGCTCAGTGGATAGAGCGGTCGCCTCCTAAGCGACAGGCCGCAGGTTCAACTCCCGCCGAGGACGAAGTCCGAGAGCGACCCACCTGCGTGGGTCGCTTTGCGGGAGTTGAACTGAGCAGCGATATTTTGCGTCAGCAAAATCGCTGC
>CAZVXG010000185.1:2607-2706 GCA_964631635.1 uncultured bacterium
GGCAACTTCAGGGCGAAGTCCTGATCTTCAACAGCCTGCATGGCTCGCTTTGCGGGAGTTGAACTGAGCAGCGATATTTTGCGTCAGCAAAATCGCTGC
>CAZVXG010000186.1:0-2698 GCA_964631635.1 uncultured bacterium
TATTGCAAGATGAACTTGATGCACCCTTCCTGGATGTCGAGAATTTCATGCCAATGATCAAAAAATCCCATTTCGAATTCGAACTGCTTCCCCTCTGAGAGATGGCGAGATGTTTGGGAGGGTTCGGCGCGAAAAAACGGCATGAGGGCAAATACACGTTCATTGACGCCGACCATGATCTGCTTGTAGAGCTGGCTGCTTTGGGCCAGCATCGCAGTATAGCCAAAATAATCGACGTTGAAAAATTCCGCCCCTCCTTCAGACGATGCGCCGATGATATTGGGCGCGAAATATTCGACGGCGTGGACCGTGTCGTGCATGTACAGGCGGTAAGCGTGGGCCATTTCAGCCTGGATCTTGAAAACGGCCTGGAGCTGCCGGTTTCTGAGCGCGATCGGTCGATGGTCGAGGATGAACTCGAGATCGGAATGAATTTCTGGTTTATAATACTCGATCGGAGGAACGTCGCGGATCGGATTTTCAACGCGGATCGCAGGGTCTGCGATCTCGACTTTCAGGGCTGAACTCGAAAGGGCAACGCGACCTTCGATGGAGAGGATTGAGCCGGGTTGAAGATCGGAAACCTTAGCCAATTCGTCTTTATTTTCGATCACGACCTGGATCAGCCCGCTTTGGTCGCGGAGGAGGAGGAAGGAAATTTTCCCCAGGTTCCTTAGGTTATTCAGCCATCCATGGACAAGCACTTTCTGATCGATGCAATTCAAAAGTTCTCTGACTAAGACCCTTTGCATACCTGGCTCTTATGTGTGGGCATGGTGATGGGATTCCAATACGGCCCGATGGCTTAACTTGATTTGGCCGCGGTCGTTGACGTCGAGCACTTTCACTTCGATCGAGTCTCCCTCGCGGAATGGAGCGTCGTGGATATTCTGCAGATGCTTAATGGAAATTTCAGAAATATGGCAGAGCCCTTCTTTACCGATGATCTCGACGAAATAGCCGAACGCCTTGATCGATACGATGCGGCCTTTATAGATCTTGCCGATCTCGACTTCTGCAGTGAGATTATGGATGATCTGTTTAGCGCGGGCCATCGCTTCGCCATTATTGGAGGCAATACTGATTAGGCCGCTATCGTTGATATCGATCTGAGCGCCGGTTTCTTCGATGATGGCGCGAATTTGTTTGCCGCCAGGACCGATGACGATGCCGATTTTGCTCGGTTTGATTTGGAGGGTCTCAATGCGCGGCGCGTAGGAGGACATCTCAGCTTTAGACTGCGGGCAGGCGGCGAGCATCTTGCGCAAAATATAGGAACGGCCTTCTTTGGCTTGAGCGAGGGCATCCCGCATGATGGCATGGGTAATCCCCTCCACTTTGATATCCATTTGAAACGCAGTGATCCCATGCTCATCGCCGGTCACTTTGAAGTCCATGTCGCCGAGCGCATCTTCAGCGCCTAGGATATCGGAGAGGATGGCGCATTGATCTCCTTCTAACACGAGGCCCATAGCGATCCCGGAAACGGGTCGCTTGATTGGCACCCCCGCGTCCATGAGGGCGAGGCAGCCGCCGCAGACGGAGGCCATCGAAGAAGAACCGTTCGATTCGGTGATGTTGGACTCGATTCGGATGACATAGGGGAATGCCTCTTGCTTCGGTAGGATCGCAAGGAGGGCCCGCTCAGCGAGTTTCCCATGGCCGATCTCGCGGCGGCCAGGGGCTCCCATCCGTCCTACTTCTCCAACCGAGAAGGGGGGGAAAAAGTATTGGAGATAGAAACGGGCAAATCCTTCTCCGTTCAGGTCTTCGAAACGCTGAGCCGAGGTTTCTCCGCCGAGGGTGCAGACTGCGAGGGCTTGCGTTTCGCCGCGGGTGAAAAGGGAACTCCCATGCGTTCTCGGAAGGAAAGACTGTTCGATGTCGATCGCGCGAATGTCTTTGAGCCCCCGTCCGTCGATCCGCCGCTGCTCCTCGAGTACCATTTTACGCATAAGCGAGGATTGGAGGTTCTTGTAGGCCACGGTTACATCTGTCTTCGCAGGGTTGTTTTCAGCTCCTTCTGGAAGGAGCTTAGTGATGACGGACGCCTGGATTGCGGCCAAGGTTTTTTCACGCTCTTGTTTCGAGGAAATGCGCAGGGCCGACTCGAGAAGGGTCGTCGCAGCGGCGTGGACAGCGGTGTTTACTTCGTGGGGGACTTTATGGAGCGTATCGAGTTTTTTTGGTTTTCCAATTTTTTTTTGCCAAGCAGCCAGCTGTTTGCAGATCTCGGAGATCGCAGCTTGTCCTGTTTCAATCGCTTCCAAGACCTGCTCCTCGGTCAGAAAATCGCAAAAACCTTCGATCATAAGGACTGCGTCTTCTGTACCAGCCAGGATCAGATCCAATTTGGATTTTTTCATCTCTTCGACGGTCGGATTGATGACGAGCTCTCCATCGAGCAATCCCATTCGGACAGCCCCGATCGGTTTGACTAGAGGGATATCGGACAGGACAAGCGCCGCGGACGAGGCGCAGATCGCAAGGACATCGGGAATATGGGTGCCGTCATAGGAAAAAACATAGGAAAGAAGCTGGACTTCGTTGTGATAGCCTTCTTTGAACATCGGGCGGATGGGGCGGTCGATCAAACGGCTGACGAGGATTTCCCGTTCCGTGGGGCGGCCTTCGCGTTTGATGAATCCGCCGGCGGTGCGGCCCGCTGAGGAATATCTTTCCTGGTAATCGACTCGCA
>CAZVXG010000187.1:0-2681 GCA_964631635.1 uncultured bacterium
AAGACGCTGGAGCGGATCGAGAAACGGATCGCAGCAGGCGGAGAAGGATTGACCAAAAAGGAAATTTCGGTGCATGGCAAGGAGCGCATCAAGCTCGACCGCAATCTCGCGGGCATCCGTTCCATGAGGAAGCTTCCAGGGCTTCTCATCGTCGTCGATCCGAGTCGCGAGCATATCGCTGTCGCTGAAGCCGTCAAGCTCGGCATTCCCGTCATGGCGCTCGTCGATACGAACTGCGATCCCGACCCAATCGACTACGTCATCGCTTGCAATGACGATGCCCTGAAGAGCATCAAGGTCATTCTGGTCGCGCTTACGCAGGCTATCATCGACCAGAAAAACGACATGAATCTCCCTGTTGCAAAGGGCGATACCGAGCAGGGTGCGTCTCCTCAAGAAGAAGATGAAGACGAAGATGAAGAAGGCGAAGAAGAGTCTGAGGAGTAAAGAGATGAGGGAAATCAGTTCCGGAATGATCAAGGAATTGCGCGAGCGGACTGGCGTCGGTATGGGCAAGTGCAAAGAGGCTCTTGTCCTTGCTCAAGGCGATATGGAAAAAGCGATCGACATTCTCCGCAAAGCGGGAATGGCTGCCGGCGTCAAGAAGGAGGGTCGCGAAACAAAAGAAGGCCTTATCCTGACAGGAGAGGACAGGCAGGTGCTCGTCATAGCCGAGGCGAACGCCGAAACTGATTTTGTCGCACAAAACGATCGTTTCAAACATTTCCTTCACGATGTAGTCAAGCAAGCCATCGAGACAAAACCGAAATCGGTTGCCGAGTTGGCGGGGCAGCAATATTACAAGGATCGCTCGATTACGATTGAACAGTATCGGAACCTGGTGATTCAAGCTCTCGGCGAAAATATCAATCTCCGCCGTCTCCAAGTGATCCATAAGCATCCCGATAGCTCCTACGGCATCTACTCGCATATGGGAGGAAAGCTCGTCGTAATTGTCGAATTAGCTGGCGCCTCCGATCAAGAAGGGATCGCCAAAGAAATCGCCATGCATATCGCTGCCGAAAATCCCGATTACCTCAGACCTGAAGAGATCCCTGCTGACGTCAAGGCTCGCGAAGAAGAGATCGCCCGCTCCCAAGTGCAAGGGAAGCCCCCGAACATTGTCGATAAGATCGTCGCCGGGAAGATCAAAGCGTTTGTCGATCAAGTCTGTCTGATCCATCAGAAGTACGTGAAGGACAACTCTGTGACCATCGAGCAATTCCTCGATATTTGCGCAAAGAAAGTGGGGAAACCTCTTTCCATTCGGTGTTTCTGGCGTTGGAAAGTCGGCGGGTAGGTTCATGTCCAAACCCGCCTATAAGAGGATTTTGCTCAAGTTATCGGGCGAAGCCCTTATGGGCGAGCAAAAATTTGGAGTCGATCCCGACGCCTGTAATAAGATCGCTTGCCAGGTACACGAACTGCGGCAACTAGGCGTCCAGATCGGAGTCGTCATCGGAGGCGGAAATATTTTCCGCGGAGTAAAAGCCGTCGATAGCGGGATGGAGCGCACTCCAGCCGATCATATTGGCATGTTAGCCACCCTCATCAATGGGATCGCCCTGCAGCAGGCCTTCGAAAGAATTCGCTGCGAGAGCCGCATCATGAGCGCGATCGCCTGCGACGTGATGGCCGAATCCTATTCGTGGAAGGATGCTCTGAAATATCTCGATAAAGGGATCATTCTCATTTTCGTAGGAGGAACCGGCAACCCCTATTTTACCACCGATTCTGCCGCTGCTTTACGCGCCCTGGAGATCCAGGCGGAGATCCTGATGAAAGCGACGAAAGTCGATGGGATTTATGACAAAGATCCTCTTAAAAATCCCGATGCTGTAAAATTTAATCGGGTCAGTTATTCCGAAGTGTTGGCAAGTCAGCTCCAGGTCATGGATCCTACGGCGATTGCGCTCTGTCGGGAGAATAAGACTCCGATCTGCGTCTTTAATGTTTTTTCCGAACATGCATTGAAGAGGGCGGTTTGCAGAGAACCGGTAGGCACACTAGTGGAGGGAGGATGAGCGGTGTAGAGAATCAAGTCAAAGCGGCCATGCAAGCCGCGCTCGATCACTTAAAAGGCGATCTCAAAACTTTGCGCACAGGACGCGCAAACGCAGGGATACTCGACAAGGTTCAAGTAGAGGTTTACGGCGCCCTTACGCCGATCAAAGCGGTTGGCAATATCAACGTGCCTGAGCCGCGCCTAATCGTCGTGACTCCGTTCGACCCTGGCACGCTCAATGCGATTGCCAAAGGGATCGAAGCCGCCAATCTCGGCGTCCATCCCATAGTCGATGGGAGAGTCGTCCGGATCCCGATACCGCCGCCTGACGAATCGCTGCGCAAGCAGATCGCGAAACAATGCCGCGAGTTGGGTGAAAAATCGAAGATTGTCATGCGGGAAGTGCGACGCAAGTTTAACGAATTAGTCCGGAAGCAAAAGGCTGACGGGATCATTCCCGAAGACCAGGTAAAGAAGTTTGAAAAGCAGATTCAGGAACTGACCGATCGATTCTGTAAGGAGATCGATGCTGTCTGTGCGGAAAGGGAAAAAGAGATCATGACTATCTAGCTTGCACAAAATGAAGGTGATAGGGTAAGCTTATCCAGGCTTTTTTAATTTTCTGGCCCCGTCGTCTAGCCCGGTCTAGGACACCGGATTTTCATTCCGATAACAC
>CAZVXG010000188.1:0-2661 GCA_964631635.1 uncultured bacterium
ATCGATGCCGCTAAAGATCCACGTCGATCGTAAACGAATCCGAGAAAGAGGGCCAGAGCGAATAGCGATGCGACGATCGAAATATTGGCGAGTCCTTGCTCGGATGAATAATGGAAGAACGCAAAGCAAAGAGAGGTAATGAGGATCGAATGTTTAGATCCCAAATGTTGCCGAATGAACGATTGAAGGAATCCTCTGAATAAGAGTTCCTCGAGGATGGGAGCTAAAATGACAATCGTGGTTACAGTCAGGACGAAATTGAGAGGGTCTTGGAAGGTCATCTTCAAGAAGCGGACGGCGAGTTGATCGGGCAGCTCATGGGTGTCGAATGCAGCATGCAGAATAAAATCGAACAGTTGGTTCAGGAAGATCACGAGAGGAAAGGAGACGATCCAGGCAAGGCTGGCGAATTGGAAGTCCTCCACATAGGAATCAGATCTATTGCGCCGCCAGATTTTCAGGAGGATTACGCGCGGCAGAAATAGAGAATAGATGACGATGAAACAGAGGATCAGAGTCGATGTGAGAAAATTCAGCCAGCTCGCCATGCCGATGGCGTTTGCTGAAAATGAAAAACGCTGCAACAGGGATGTGAGGATGGGGACTACGACTACAACGGCGGCGAAGTAGATCGCGAATACCGTTATGACCTGATACCATCGGATGGGAAACGCCCAATCTTCAGTAGGAGGAAGACGAAAAAAGCCCCTTCGCCAACCGATCCAAAAGGAAAGAGCGGAGAGGATCCCAAATCCAATCACGCCCAGCAGTTCGGACATCATCGACTTTTTGCTAGCAAGATATAGTCGTTGATCCGGGCTGCGATTTCCTGAGCGATCTGGGAATGGGCGATCCCCATTGGCGTTTTCTTGTATTCTTCACTGCCCCACGAAATGATATTATAGTCGGTCGGCAAGAGCGTTTTGGGAATATAGTAGCTGTTGCGAACCATTTCCTGGAGAACAATTTTCGGGGCGCTGCCTCTGAGATCGATCACGCGGATCCGAATTCCCATATTCAGATTATGGGCAATTTCCTGCGGGTGCACATTTTTCAATTTGACCGAGGGAACCAACTCATGTTCGGCCAGCTCGAGAAAGACGGCGAATTCCTGGTTTTGGAATTCCCGCTTCATCCAGGAGAGATCGCTGCCGAAGGGATTTTCAGCGATGGCGAAATCATCTTGCGATTGGATATAGATCGTGTCCCGGCCGGAGATCGATTGCACGATCGACGCGGTGAGTTCCTCCGCAATGCTCCAGGGAGCATCGAACAAAGTGGTATCGATCATTGCGGGCAGAGCCGCAATCGGCTTGGCACGCCCGTCTTCATGGTAGCGGGTCGCAGTTTGGTCGTTCTTATCCTTGCAGCAGCACCCCGCTGCAAGCACGCTTGCTAACAGGGAAGTCAATAGGTAGCGCATTCATCCTCCGGGACGTTAGTAAACAATAGAATAGCAAATGGGTTTCTTTCCCGCTAGCGGTTCGTGTACGTAAAATTTTGCTGAAATCCAAATCTTGTCGAAAATAGTGCTTTATGACAAACTCCTTCCCTCTTATAAAAATGGAGTGAAAGATGGTAAGCATAACTTTTTTTGCAGACGGTTCCCATGTGCATCAGCGCGGCAGGCCCGAAGAAAAACGTTGCCGTCGGGACTGCGATGAGTCCAGACGCATCAAAGATGTGTTGGATGTGTTCAAACCTGAGAGCATCTTTTTCGAGCGCGTTTTTCGAAATTTCGACAGACGAATGGAATCATTTGCTCCAACAAACCGCGCTCCCATTAAGGCCCGGGTTCATCGTCCGAACCTGGAAGAGAAATCGGGTCTTTGCCGATCGGCTCTGATGATTGGCATGATCGCAACGAGCGTTCTCGGGGTCGGCTACCTGGGTTATCAGAATGCTGAGACGATCAAAAATGCGGGCGAGGCTGCGTGGACAGCTATGCAGAGCGCCTGGGATCGCGCCTTCTGCCGAAACTACCATGGTGCCTCCTGATGAGGCTCCTCCTTTCTAAACCGAGAGGGTTCTGCGCGGGAGTCGAGCGGGCGATCGACACGGTGAAACAGGCGTTGGAAATTTGGGGCGCCCCTATTTACGTGAGGCATGAAATTGTCCATAACAGGCACGTCGTCGATGAGCTGAAAGAAAAAGGGGCCATCTTTATCGAGGATCTCAAAGATGTACCCATCGGAGCGAGGCTCATCTATTCAGCTCATGGGATCCCTCCATGGGTGCGCGATGAGGCAAAAAAGAGGCATTTGATCGAGATCGACGCTACTTGCGGCCTTGTCACGAAAGTCCATTCGGCTGCAAAGCGGTTTGCCGATCGGGGGTATCATATTATCCTCATCGGACACCGCAAACACGTGGAAACAATCGGTACAGCGGGAGAAGCGCTGGATGCTGTAACCATTGTCGAGACTGTGGAAGATGTCGAGCGGCTTACCTATCCGCCCGATCGTAAATTGGCCTATTTGACCCAGACGACTTTGAGTTTGGACGATGTGAAGGAGATCGCGGACGCTTTATTGCGGCGCTACCCTCAGATCGAAACGCTTCCCAGTTCCTCGATCTGCTATGCGACGACCAACCGCCAGATGGCCTTGCGCCAAGTGGCGATGGACGCCGATCTCGTCCTCGTCGTAGGCGATCCCAAAA
>CAZVXG010000189.1:0-2625 GCA_964631635.1 uncultured bacterium
ATCCAAAGGCGTTTTTTCACGAGATTCGGCAGAAAGCGGCGGTTGGTGCAGCCGGTAATCTTCAAGCCAATTCCTTTTTTCTTTTTCGCGATCCCACGGAGAGCGTATTTGCGTCCGAAGCTCGGTTTTCTATCGGTGAGTATGCAAGTTCTAGGCATAGGAAAAATTCCCTTTAATAAAGGAAGAGGATAGCAGAGAGGGGGTTTATCGGACAAGCCCTTTTTGATCCTCTCCTTTGTCTTTTCAAACCAAATGTTGGGCCGAGTTCGAAGAAAGGCCCAAAACTGCCAAAACCCAAGCCTTAAGGCCTGGGATCACAAATGGCATAAACTATTTTTTCGACTGGCCTGGCGCGGGGGAGGCGGGGATCATCTGCTCATTTGTGTTTTCAGGGGAGAGGGGAGGAGAGCCTGGCGGAGGCAGGCTATCGACTTTGCGAGCAAGGACGAAAGA
The DNA here is from genome assembly GCA_964631635.1 of uncultured bacterium. Classification (GTDB taxonomy): domain Bacteria; phylum Chlamydiota; class Chlamydiia; order Chlamydiales; family SM23-39; genus DALYFE01. The sequence continues at coordinate 454 of CAZVXG010000189.1, forward strand.
ACCAGTCAGCTTATTGATCAGCTTGACGGGGAAAAAGGGGTCGGAACTTTGCGTGACGATGATTTCCACAGGAGTAATCCAGCCTTGCACGATCGGCACGTCTGCCGGGCGGATACTCCAAAGGGTGGTATCGCTCAAGCGAATGTATCGGCTGTTCATGAGATTTTCCGAGAGAGTCGGATTCTTGCCTGGAATCGATGGCGAAGAGGCCGCCGCCTCGCCCTTCTTTTGATAATGGGCGTCGATCCATTGTTGAAGAGACGCCTTCTGTCGGTCGTCCAATTTATAGATGCCGGTCTGTTTTTTTTCCTGAGGGGTCATGTCGGAATCGAGAGCCTCAGCCGCTAAAATATGCCAAGCCGCAAAAAAAGAGAAAATCATCTGTTACCTCCCCTTGTAGTATAAGAAATTAGGGGTCTTGATTCAAGCTTTCTCTGGGCATTGGCGCTGCAGGGCCCGCTTGAGATCGGAAAGCGCTCTTGGGTCGTGCCCTTTCTCGTGCAGGATGCTTGCAGTGGCGCGGAGATAAACCCATGCCTGGTTGAAGTTGCGGCGCTGGGCATGGATCGCAGCAAGGTAATAGTTGACCGTGGGGTCGACTGGATAGAGTTTGATGTAGCTTTCTAAAAGCGGCAGGGCCTCCTTTTCACGGCCGAGCTGCAGCCATGTAACCGCGAGATGGAAAATCCCTTGCCGGAAGCGGGGGTGTTTGGCGATAGCTGCGGTCAATCTCTTCTGCTTTTCGAGGATTGAGTCCCGGGTTTCATCGACCTCGGAAAAGGCGGCCTGCATCCCCTCGATATCGGTGAGTCCCGCCAGAAAAACCTCAGCGATCGTATCTCCGACGACTACATGTTCAGGGGCCTTGCCCCGCACCGTCCTGAGCAGTTCTTTTCCCTTCTTTTCCTGGCCTGCGAAGAGATAATTGAAACCGAGGAAGAGATTCAAGAGGTAATCGTCTTGCAGGAAGGGGCGCGCTTTTTCATATAGAGAGACGGCCATTTTCGGATTTTCCCTATGCCAGCTCGTGGCAGCTTGGTTCATGAAGGCCAGGCCGATCACTTCGCGGATGGTCCTCTCCTGTAGTTTTTTCGTTTCGATGCCCAGGTACTGCTCGGTCGGGACGTCGATGCCGCGCGCCGTCGTTTCGATGTTCGTAATATTGCCTTCCGCGTCTACATAGCGGACATAGATGTGGCCTGGCGGGGTGATCGCCTGCAAAGAAAGTTCCAGCCTCTGCGCCAGACAGAGATAGAGGATCGAAACGCCCAGGCAGACGCCGCGCCGGCTGTCGAGTACCGAGGGGAGGAACGTATAGACGTCGATGTCTTTGGCGTGCAGGGAATGGGGAGGAAAACGGAAGCGCATTTCGGAGAAGATGTAACTGTTGATGGCGCGGATCTTTTCGAGAGGGGAGGCGTCTGGCTTGAGGCGGGCCGTGATCTGGAGAGCCATCAGGTCGAGCGATGCCTCGTAACTTTGGATCTTGCCGCGCATTGGGGCATCCGCACCGATCTCGGCGATCAGAAGGCCTCTGGCCAAGTCGATCTCATGCGGCGGAAGCTGGAGAATCGTTTCTGGATCCCAAAGGCCGAACCCTTGCAGCTTCCGGTTTCCTAAATGGCGGGCGAGCTTCCCGATGACCGCAAGCTGCTCTTCTTGCAGAATGGGGGCGTCTTCCCCATTCCGGTTAACGAGCGAAAGGATCGGTTGTATATCGAGGGTGGGGAGGATGAGTTCGGGGTCGCAATCGCTATGTCCTCCGCTCAGGAGTTCCCAGGCATGTTTCAGGGACTCGCGACCCTCCTCCGTTTTGGGATAGAGTTCGTAGAAGGCGAAATGTTGCGTGATAGAGGTGGGATCGAGCGTGGCGTACAGTGCGCTAAGCGATGAGGCTGCGAAGATGAGGGAGGGGGCCAGGAACAGGCTGAGGAAAAACTGCCGCATGGATGAAGCCTCGTTTTTTTTTCATCATAGGGAGGGAGCTCTTCCAGGTCAAATGGTATAACTCGAGAGCATAGGCGACGAGGAGATCAGCGAATTGTTTGATTTGAGAGCGCGCGAATTCGAGAGACTGAAGATAGCGAGAGGCTTGAAGATCGAGCTTACTCAAATAATAGACTTCTTGCATAACCTCATTTGGCGCATAAGCCGCGCTTTTTGGCAAATTTT
>CAZVXG010000190.1:0-2594 GCA_964631635.1 uncultured bacterium
CTCGAAGAAGGAAAACTCCGCGAGCTCCTGCTCCGCTACTGCACCTTCATGCAATTCCCCATTTCCCTAAACGGCAAGCCGATCGGCAATAAGGCTCCTCTTTGGCTCAAAAACCCAAGCGACTGCTCGGAAAAAGAATATCTCGAATTCTATCACCAGATCTTCCCCCTCGATCCCGATCCCCTCTTCTGGGTCCATCTCAATGTCGATTATCCCTTCAATCTCAAAGGGATCCTCTTCTTCCCGAAACTCCATCGCCGTTTCGAGGCGAATGAAAGCGCGATCAAACTATTTTGCAACCGGGTCTTCGTCTCCGATAACTGCAAGGATATCCTCCCCGATTACCTGATGGTTCTTCGCGGCGCGATCGACAGCCCCGATATCCCCCTCAACGTCTCCCGTTCCCACCTTCAAATCGACCAAAATGTCCGCCAGCTCAGCTCCCATATCGCGAAGAAAATTGCCGATCGCCTTTCGGTCTTTCTCAAAACCGAAAGAGAAAAGTACATCGAAGCTTGGCCCGAGATCGAACTTTTTCTCAAATTGGGCGTCCTGCAGGATGAAAAATTCTACGACCGCGTAAAAGATCTCCTGATTTGGAAAAATAGCGAAGAGAACTGGACGACAGTTTTTGAATATCTCGAGCGAAGCTCTGAGAAGAAAATCTTTTACGCCGTTTCGTCGCACGCCTCCCCTCTTCTCCAGCTCTATAAAGAAAAAAAGATCGAGGTTCTCTTCGCCTCCTTGGCTATAGACACGGCGGTGATCCAATTCCTCGAAGGGAAGCTTTCGGAGTCCTTCCAGAGGATCGATGGCGCCTGCCCAACCGATCTCTTAGATCCGGCTCGCGAAAAATCATTGCTCGATGCCGACGGCAAAAGCGAGGGAGCAAAGATCGCCGACTTCATCCGAAATTCATTGGATATCAAAAATGTAGAAATCGAAGCAAAAAGCCTCGCCTCGGATCGCCTCCCCGCGCTGCTCCTCCTGGACGAAAACCAGCGCCGGCTGCGCGACTATATGGCGCTGACCCAGGGCCGCTCCGCCTCTCCTCTGCAGCTCAAAAAAACCTTCGTCGTGAATACGAACAACAAACTCATCCAGGCGATCGCCCGTCTCGCGCCGACGCGGCCCGCAATCGCAAAGGAGATGGCGCAGGGCGTGTATGGGCTTTCCCGTTTGGCAGGGCGGGAAGTGGAATCTGGAGAGATGGACCTCGTTCTTTCGCGCCAAACGGAAATTTTGGAAAAACTGGCTTCTCTGATAGTTTGAGGGGATGATTCGTCCTCTCCTCATTCTGTTCCTGCTGGCTCGCTCCCTTGGCGCCGAAACCTTGGCGCTCTATTTGAGCTGGTACGGCGACCCGGCGACGACCATGGCAATCCAGTGGCACACGCCTATACTCGAGACGGGAGATGAGATTTCCATCCGCATGCCATCCGGAGAGCAGAGAACGTTTTCGGGATCGCACATCGAATTAGGCTCCCGGATCGTCCATAAAGTGCTGCTCGAGGGATTGTCTCCCGATACCGAATATCCATTCCAGATCGCGTTGGATCCTGCCCTTTATAAGTTCCGCACCGCACCGCAAACGTTGAACCGCCCGTTGCGTTTCGTGATCGGAGGAGATGCCTACGAATCGAAAAAAGCTTTTCGTAAAATGAACCCCGCTATCGTAGACAAAAATCCGCTATTCGCTGTCATCGGCGGCGATATCGCCTATGCGGTCAACGGCAATCCATTCCGGCTCCGTTCGAGCGCGCGCAATCGTTGGTTCTCATTTTTAAGAGAATGGAAAGAACAAATGATCTTGCCGGATGGCCAGGTGATCCCGTTTCTCCTCGTCGCGGGCAACCACGACATCTCTCCCGACGAATACGAGCTCTTTTTCGATCTATTCGCTTTCCCCGAAAAACAGCTCTACCGAACCGTCGATTTCGGCAATTACCTGAGCCTCATCCTGCTCGATACGGGCCATGTCCAGCCGATCGAAGGAAAACAAACCGCTTGGCTAGGGGCTGCGCTCGCTCAGCGTAAAGCCGTCTCTTATCCCATTCCGGTCTATCACGTCGGAGCCTATCCCAGCTATTACTCCTTTTCTGGTTCCACCCCAAAAAAAATCAGAGAAAACTGGTGTCCTCTATTCGAGAAGCATAGCTTGAAGGCAGCATTCGAGAATCACAATCATGCATTCAAGCGAACCTACCCGATCCGCAATGGAAAAATCGATCCAACTGGGGTCGTCTATTTAGGAGATGGATGCTGGGGAGCGTCTCCGCGGGCTACGTACGACCGATGGTATTTGGCTAAAAGGGCGAGCAAAAACCAGGTCTATCTCTTGGAACTCACTCCCGAATCAGCGAAAATCGAAGCCTTCGGCTTTTCGGGAGAATCGATCGATCAGTTTGAAATTAAGAGTCGCTAACCGTTGCGGCTTTGCTAGATTCTTCTTCAGTCGCAGGCTGCACATCTGTGATCGCTGTCTTCAAAACTTCGATCTTCGCTCCAGCAATCATATTGAGAACGATGGTCTGCTCCTGGATTCGATCTACTTTTCCTACGATCCCCATCGCCGTAACGCGGTCCCCTTTCTT
>CAZVXG010000191.1:0-2586 GCA_964631635.1 uncultured bacterium
CCGGCCTTAGGATATAGAGGCTTCGATCGATGGCAAAATACTCTTGTTCCACCCCTAGGGTACAAAAGACGCGGCCTGCGGGAATTTGGCAGAGTTTCAGCAAACGGAGGGCTGCATCGTTGATCTTCTCGTTGGAGCGGAGAAGCGGAATTTTATAGTCGAGCGCAAACCCGGTCCAAGAGAAAAAAAGAGATGGGATGCAAAGCGTAAGGCCATCTCCTCCTTCCCAAAGAAAAGGATTGGAAGCGGGATCCCAGACCGTATACCCGCGCGCTTGATGGGTTGCGCGCAATCCGCCCGAGGGAAATGAAGAAGCATCCGGCTCGCCTCGCAAGAGATCCTTGCCGCAGAAACTCTCGACGACAGCGCCAAGTTTCGAGTAATTTAAAAAGGAGTCGTGTTTTTCCGCCCCAGCGCCGGTTAAAGGCTGAAACCAGTGTGTGAAATGGGTAGCTCCTTGCTGCATCGCCCATTCTTTCAGGGCTGCTGCGACCGAATCGGCGTTATCGGGATCGAATTTTTCTGTTCCGTTCCGTGCATTCTTGAGGTTTTGGAATACTTTTTTTGGAAGAGCTTTCTCCATTAAATCGAGATGGAACACCCGCGCACCGAATTGCGTCAAATGAGACTGCTGCTCTTTATAGTTGCTTTCTGTCCGTTTCGCCGTACCGCATGTACTCATACCGCTCCTTTCCTCCAATTAGCGAAGGAATTTGACACAAATACGCGCGATTTGTCAACGAATGATTCATGAATGATGATCGCGAACGCATTCTCATTTTGTGGGCAAGGGAACACTTCACCACAGAGACATTGCCATTATCGTTCTTCGAGGGCAGCGATCTTCTCTTCGATTTCCTCGATGCCTGCGTTCGCTTTTTCGAGCCGCTCTTTCTCTTGGTCGATTAGCTCACGGAGATGGATCGCCTTTTCGAAATCGAGGCTGGAACCTCCGAGGAGTTTACGGTACCCTTCTAGAGTTTCCTTAATCTCCTGCCGCCGCGCTTTTTTCTGTTGTAGGACAAGCGTTAAGTTTTCAAGCGTTTTCCTGTCGTCATCGCTGAGATTGATGAGAGAATGTTCCTTTTTATCAGCCAGTAAATCCTTGATGGGGCGAAGCAGGCGATCCAACTGCTGCTTTTCGATCTTGGCCGCCTCGAGCGCTGCAATGTTCTGGACAATCTCGTCGAATCGGGAAGCAAAGGGTTCGAGTTCGAGTTCAGGACCCTCTTTCTGCAGTGCGACAATCGCTTCTTTGATACGGGCAGTTTTCTCTTTTTTGATACGGAGGAGTTCTTTCTCAGCTTCTTCTAATTCCCGGGCCTTTTGTTCCTGGGCGGCTATGTGAGGCGCGCGAAGAGCGGAAAGTTCATTGCGCAAGTCGCGGACATCGTCCCGATGCAAGGAGACATTGCGCATCTCTTTAAAAATTTCATCGATTTCCCGATCGAGATCGCGGAGCGGCATTGCGGCTGCCCTCAACTTGAGCTCTTGAATTTTTTGATCGATCGCGAGTTTCTGTTCGGAAGACGCTTGCTTCTTCTCGAATAGCTCCTTTTTGTGCTCTTTCTCCAACACCTTGATCTTGTCCCAACACTCGCTGAGCTTAAGCCGAGTGCGATTGAAGACGCCGCTGCTCAAAGTGAATACCTTGGCCATTCCCTGAAGCGCCTTGATCTCTTCGCGCAAAATATAATAAGGCGCCCCTACGATTTGGTCTCCCTGGAAATGCCGATCGACAAAATATCCTACGTCTTTTTCGAATTCCGCGCTGACTGCCTCGATCAACTCTTTCCGCTTCGGGAAAATATGGTCGCCGAGCAGGGAAATACGCTTGAAGAATTTCGTCTTGAACCGGATCCGCATATCGGTCTTGATCACTTCCTTACGAAGAGCGTTCAGCCGGCTCGCCAATGTATTGAGTAGATTGAGTTCGCGCTGAATCTTATCATAGACTGCGGCTCTCTTCGCGATCGTCTCGCTCCGATCCGGAAATGAGATTGCTCCCATCTGGCCCAAGAGGGTTTCAAAATTAGCGAGATCGTTTTCAATCGATTGGACGGCGAGATCGATCTGCTCCATCGCAAACGCGCTTTGCTCTTCGAGAATTTCCTTTAACCGCCGCGCCTCTACAGTCAATTCCACATATTCGCCCCAAAATTTGGAGCGGATCGCCGGATTGAGGTTCTCTTTGAAACAAGGCAGAACCAGGCGGCGAGCCTCCCAGAATTCGCGAAAACGGGGACTTCCTTCCTGGGAAATCGAACTGCGCATGAACTGGAGGCCATGGGCCACTTTTTCTTCTGGAGTAGGGAGCGTTCCCAGCTTGTCAGAAAATTCCTGGAAAGCGGGAGTAGACTGGCTTCTCTCCTCGGCAGGTTCCCGTTTGATGCCGGATGAGTCAGGAGAGTCGGAAATTAAATTCATAGAGAACGCCCTGAGTCTTCACGGTTACGTCGTGCCCTCTCTTTGCGTGGCAAATCTGACCAGCTCGCGCGCTTCCTGCTCGACGCTATCAGCGATCAGCGCCCGCTCCACCCAGAACTGGTAATCGAAGTCCGGCAGCGCCAGCAGCTCCGTGACGCG
>CAZVXG010000192.1:0-2579 GCA_964631635.1 uncultured bacterium
GTTCATGCAAATATTGATGGTCGGAACAGGGTATGTCGGACTCGTTACCGGAGCCTGTTTTGCCGAAATGGGACATTCTGTAAGCTGTCTGGATATCGACGTCGATAAGATTCAAAAGCTCCGCTCTGGATTCCTGCCCATCTATGAGCCAGGCCTTGAAGAACTGGTGAAGAAGAACTTGCAGCAGGGCCGCTTGCAATTCATCGCCGATTATCCTTCTGTCTTAAGCATTCCCGTATGTTTCATCGCCGTCCCTACTCCCTCCAGCCAGGATGGCTCTTGCGACCTATCCTATGTCGAAGCTGCAGCTCGTCAAATCGCAAGCCATATGAACAGTTACTGCGTCATCGTGAATAAATCGACGGTTCCTGTGGGAACGGCAGACAAAGTCCGTACAGCCATACGAGAAGTACTGAAGAAAAGAGGTTTGGATCTCTCTTTCGATGTCGTCTCCAATCCTGAGTTTCTCAAAGAAGGGGCGGCCGTGCAAGATTGCCTGAAGCCAGACAGGATCGTGATCGGCTCCGACAATCCCAAAGCCGCCGATATCCTCACAGAAATCTACGCCCCATTTAATCTCCGGTCCAATGGGATCCTCATCATGGATACCCGATCCGCTGAAATGACCAAGTACGCCGCCAATGCGATGCTCGCGACCCGCATTTCATTCATGAATGAAATCGCCGACATCTGCAAGCGAGTCGGCGCCAATGTCAATGAAGTGCGCCAGGGGATCGGATCCGATTCCCGGATTGGCCCTGCCTTCCTTTATCCGGGAGCTGGCTATGGAGGATCATGCTTTCCCAAGGATATTCGCGCCCTGATCGACATGGCAAAGCAAGCGGGGATGCAGCCCTTGCTCCTCTTAGCTGCCGATACGGTCAATACCAGGCAAAAACAAATCCTGGGGCATAAAATGGCCCAGTATTTTTCCAAACGGGGCGGACTGTCGGGAAAGACCATCGCGATCTGGGGCCTATCCTTCAAACCCGATACAGATGATATGCGGGAAGCGCCTTCTTTGACACTCATCGAAGAATTATTGCGCCAGGGCGCCTCCGTACGCCTCTTCGATCCCGTCGCCATGCCGAACGCGAGAAAAATTCTAGGCCAGCGCCCGCAAATCGCCTGGTGCGTCGACGCATGCGATGCCGCATTGGGCGCCGACGCAGTTGCTCTGCTGACGGAATGGAAGCAATTCCAATGCGTCGACTTCGACCCGATCCGCAAAGCGATGAAGGGGATCGCTATCTTCGATGGCCGCAATCAATATAAACCGCAGGAAATGAAAGGGAAAGGATTCGACTACATGGCTATCGGCGTACCGGATCAACTGCATGAATAAACTCCTCCCAATGATTGCGAGGCGCCTCGATGAGCTGATTCCTCCGGGGGAATCTTTACGCGACGCCGCGCGCTATTCGCTCCTATCGCCTGGCAAACGGATCCGCCCCTTGCTCGTCCTCACCGCAATCGGGATGTTCCATATCGATCCTCTGTTAGGCCTGGATCCCGCATGCGCCATCGAAATGATCCACGTCTATTCGCTCATCCACGACGATCTCCCCTGCATGGATGACGACGATTTGCGCCGCGGACGCCCTGCTCTGCACAAGGTCTTCCCGGAGGGAATGGCTCTTCTCGCCGGGGATTATCTACTCACCTATGCATTCGAAGTCTTGGCGAAAGCGCCCCATCTCTCGCCTGAACAAAGGCTCCATCTCATTCAGATTCTATCCCATGCCGCAGGATCAGAAGGGATGGCTGGCGGGCAGGCGATCGATATCGCCTCGACCGGCAAAACAATCGACGAGACTACGCTCCTGCGGATGCATCGAGGAAAGACGGCTGCAATATTTGCCGCAGCGCTCCAATTCGGCGCCGTCATCGGAGGGGCGTCCGATCCGATCCGTTCCATGCTTGAGTCTCTTGGCATGGAGATTGGCCTCGCCTATCAATTCCTCGACGATCTCCTCGACGCTACATCCACTGCGAAGATCCTGGGCAAGCAAGTGAGAGGCGATGCGGCCAAAGGGAAAACAACCGCAGCATCGCTCTATGGGATCGAGAAAGTGGAAAAAAAACTGGGGCAATTCGAACAATCGATCAAAGATCGATTTGCGCAGTTGCCTCCCGGAGGAAGCTCCCTGGAAGCTTTAGTCGGACAATTTCTTTGGGAAAGAGCCAGTTGCAGAAATTGCCGCTGATGGTATGATCTGGAATTGATGCCAGAACCTATTCTCGTGACCGGCGGCGCCGGATATATCGGCAGCCACGTATGCAAAGCGCTAGCGAAAGGGGGATTCCTCCCCGTAGCGTATGATGATCTATCCACGGGTCATGAGTATGCCGTGAAGTGGGGTCCTTTTGTCCATGCAGACTTAAGGGACAAAGAAAAACTCAAAGAAGCCTTTCAAAAATTCCAGCCAAAAGCCGTCCTCCATTTCGCAGCTTCGGCTCTCGTGGTCGAATCGATCGAGGATCCAGGCAAATATTACCGCAACAATGTAAACGGCTCGATCGCTCTTTTGGAAGCGATGCGCGATCACAAAGTTCCCTACCTCGTCTTTTCCAGCACT
>CAZVXG010000193.1:0-2563 GCA_964631635.1 uncultured bacterium
TCATAAGCCGCACTCCAATAAAAAACAGGAGTATAGCGGCTCGATCAGGAATTTTCAATAGGAAGCGCGGTAAGAGGCTGTTTCAACTTTTTCTTTTCCTGCTCGTAGAGCTCGCGGCCGAGAAATGTGATCAGGATTTTCTTTTGGGGTAAGAGAAAATTTTGAACGGTTTTCGCTACTTCCTGCCGGGTGGCCGAAAGGATTTTTTTTCGAAAAATTTCTCTCATTTCATGCGTGCGGCCAGCGCGTTTCCAGGAATAGGCGGCCATGGCTCGATTTCCAGGAATAACCGGAGCGTCCAAATTTTGCAAAACACAGAGTTTTGCTTCTTCCAGATGCTGCTCATTGAAACTGGCATCGGCGATTTTTTCCAGCGATTTCTGGAAGGTTTCATAGGTTTTGGCTAGCTGTGGATCGCGGTAGGAGTAGAGGTAAAAATTCCCCGTAGTTGGAGCATATGAGGCCTCTGCGCCGTAGGCTCCCCCTTTTTCCCTAATTTCCTTATGCAGGACTGTATTTTGAAGGAGTTCTGTCGACAAGAAGAGCAGGGGAGATTCGGGATCGCGATAAGCTCTAGTCCGCGTCCCCCAAGCCGTAAAGGCGACTGGGGAGGCGATGAAGCGGGCCTGTGGAACGACAGCGGGGAGCGGATAGTCTCCTTTCCAGGGCGTCGATTCGCGGTGCGGAAGGCGTTCAGCTAAACCATAAAATTTCTCTTTGCAAAGCTCTCCGAATTGGGAATCGTCGCAGGAAAGGACGAGATGGGGAATCCCTGACCCGAGAATCGTTTCTCCGATCCGCTGGAGATTTTCGATCAGGCCGTCTGGATTTTTCGACCATTTGAGTATGGCCTGGTAATAGGAAAGCCCATTCCATTGATCGAAAATGAACGATGGGGCTGAAAAGGCGCTTAAAGCGGTCTGGATCGCATAATTGATAGCGGCTTTCGTCAATCGGCTCTGGAGTCCAGTCACATGTTGAGAAATGAGTTCTTTGAGGCGGCTCTTATCGTTGAAATCGGGATTTGCCAAGACGTCGGCAAAGAGGGCAAAGAGTTCGGAGCCATTGCGTCGAAGCGCCTTTCCTTTGAGGATGAAGGCGGGACGGCAAAGATCTGGATTATCCTGCGAGACATGCAGGGAAAGCGTTGCGCTGATGCCCCCCGTGTAGGCTTGCGCGAAGGTCAAGTTTTCGGCGTAATTCCGGCTGCCGCATCCGACTTCAGTAAGAAAACGGGAAAAGAGAGCGACGAGCGGGAGATCGGGAGCTGCGATGTCGGGAAGGTCGAAAAGAAGGTCGGCATAAAGAATATGATTCGTAAAACAACCGTGGTGGAATACCTGCATCCGGTCTGAGATCGCATGTTCGAGAGGGAAATCGCGCACATGGGGCGGAACGTCGCGAAGCGTTACTTTCGGCAGGCACCTGAGAGATTGGTGTTCCATAGCTTCTTGATAGGCGGCGAGGGCTTCCGATTGCTCGATGAGTTTTTTTTCATCTTCGATGCGCAGCTTAGAGCGGATCGTCTCTAACAGGCTCAACTCTGCTGCAGTTTCTTCCTTTTCGAGGTTCGGATCCGCTTTTAGCGTCAACTGCACGAAGTGAGCATTGTCGAGTAAATAACGTCGGATCAAATCAGGCAGATAATCCGGGTCAGCGAGTTTTGCCCGCAGGTCGTTAAAAAGGGTATGGATCAACAGACCGTTTTCTGGATCGGCCCCATGTTGCAAGAGCAGCGCGGAACGCATGAATAGAGTCAAGCCGAAAGGTCCATCTTCGCCGCTGATTTCAGTCCGGTCGAATTCGAGCTGATGCAGGGAGGCTTCGATCTGTTCTTGAGGGAATGGTTTCGCGGCGAGCTGCCGAAGTGTATGGCATATCACCTCTTTTAGAAGGTCTCCGTTCCCTTTTTCGCAGCCTTTGCAGATAATTAGCAAAGGAGCTTCGCTTATTTCCACGTCGAATGTCGATCCCGTCTGGGTACAAAGATTCGATTTCAGCAATGCCAGGCGCAAAGGCGATCCATCGTTATCCATGAGGAGACTGTCGAGTAGAGTCAGCGCGAGCAATTCTCCCTGGTTGGCGACTGGCGCAGTGAGCCAGGCGAAGGCGACGATCGTTTTTTTTTCCAGAGGTTCCGATTCGGCGATGGGATATCTTTCCGTTACGCAAACAGGAGCTTTGAAGCGCGGTTGCAGCGGCAACGGGGCGAGAGGGGCGATTTTCCCTCCATTCTTCAAGGTTTTTTCTACGATAAAATCGAGGTGTTTGGACAAGGGAATATTGCCGTAGAAAAAAAAGAGGCACCTGGAGGGATGATAGAAGGTGCGGTGGAATTCGATCAATTCTTCATGAGTCAGGCTGGGGATCTCTTTCGGATCGCCGCCTGTATTGAAGGCGTAAGGCAAATCGGGAAGTAAATATTTAAAGACGGCTCTCCAAAGGCGACTTTCGCTCGAAGAGAGGCTCCCTTTCATTTCGTTGTAGACGACGCCTTGAAACTGCAAAGGGCTCTTCGGGTTCTTCGGTTCCGCAAATTCGAGCCGATGCCCTTCTTGAAGGA
>CAZVXG010000194.1:0-2550 GCA_964631635.1 uncultured bacterium
TTTGCTTTAAAGCGTCTTTGGTCGCCGGCGCATCGAGTTCGTTCAGGAGAAAATCTCTGAGGAGGTTTTGTTCGGCGGAGAAAAAGAGATCCAGATAGATTTCCTGCCAATCTTTCCGGAGTTTTCGCATCAGCTGGAGGGCCCGCTTTTGAAAAGGGAGAATCTCAATCGCACGGATCGATTCAGGCGCATCTTTAAGCTGAAGAAGAAGATCGGAAATTTCCTGAGCCACCTGGGATACGCCGAGATCTTCGAGGAAAAAAAGAAGGGGAAGTTTTTGGTTGGCGATGATCTGTTCCTGGGCCAAAACGTCCTTAAGACGGGCTTCCAACGATGCCTTGAATTCCTGGTTTTTCAGCGTTTCAGGAAAGTCGCGCAGGAATGTGTAGATCATTTGAATGGTGGCATTTACCCCAGGGTTGGCCTCTAAGGCTTTATGGAGAAGCGCTTCATGAGAGACGTCCTCCAGGCGAAGGCGGAAGGGATCTTTGAGTTCTTTTGGAGATTCGATTTTGGTATTTTTCTTCAATTTAGCCCGAGCCGTTTGCCACCAGCGGTTCCAATCCTCTGCCGGGATGACGAGGTCGCAAAGCTCATCTTTCAATTCGGCTGCTGTTTTCGGACCCAGGTCTCGCAGGATGAGGCGAATGAGATCGGCAGGGTTGTCGCGCGCTTCTTTTTCCAATTGATCGGGATTGCCGAATCTACGCGAGAAAAAATGATCGGCAGGAAGAGGGATCAGCGTTTTGAAAGCCTTTTCAAAAGAAAGGTACTTCGGTCCGGTCACATATTCGAACTCAATGGTTACTTCCTCGCGCACTAAAGAGACGTCGATGAGTTCGCCTGTCCCCCACCCAGCTGTATGAAAGACGAAATTGCCTTTTTTGAAATGGGTGAGGAGCTCAAAATTGCGAATGGCGGACTGAAATCGTTCCCGGTTGCGAAGTCCAACGAGCCGGAGTTTTTCTTGCAACAGGGGATCTTCCGGGTAGTTATTTTTTAAATACTCAGTGGAGAGATCGGCGAGCTGCTCGCTATTGGTGGTCTGGAGATCGAGGATAAGGCGAATGGCGCTATGAATATGGCCCTGGTCTTTCAACTCCCTCCACAGAGGGAGGATTCTTTCTACATGAAGGCCGAATGATTTGGCAAGGTCAGATGATTTGACGCTTTCGAGAACCGCTACGATCTCTTCTCCATCGGGCTGATCGCCGTAGCAATACTCTTCCCAGATTTTCAGGAAGCCCGGGTAGTCGTTGTTTTGAATCCTCTCACGGAAGTCCTTCAGATACGCCATGCTCGTTTTTCCCAAAAGTATCCCTTGCTTTCAAGGCGAGTATAGGAGAGCGAGAAATAATCTTCAACCCAAGAGTTTAAGAATCAATTAAGCAAAGAAAAAAAACAGTTGGTAAAGTCCTTGCAAGAAAAAATTGAGCTTCCTAAGCTCGCTTTGCCATGAATAAGGTTTTCTTTCTTTTGCTCATCTTTTCGTTCGCGCTCATGGCTCAAGAGACTTTGACTTTAGGCCTTGATGGATGCGCTTCTCAGCTTTTCAAAGATCTCCATACAGTGGAACTTATCGATAAAAAAATTCACGATACTCTGCCTCTGGTCATCAACTATCAGCTGCAAGGGGGGTACTTTACCATGCCTTCGGCGCGCACCTATAAGGCAGGAATATTCGGGTTCGGATATGCCTACGTCGCTCCTTACAACATCTGGAGCTTAGGCTTCCAATTTTTCGACCATATCGAGACAACCGGGAATTATTGGATCTATCGAAAGATGCTGGACAAAGCTTTTGGCCACTTGGGTTTTGGAGATTATGCCGAACGGGCTGCGAATGTGAAATTCATCTTGTTGCGCAAAGAGGACGGTTTCCCCATCCTTCCCGATTTTGCTCTCGGCTGGAACGATTTTTTGGGAAGTTGCCGGTTTCAGTCCTTCTATGTCGCAGCGACCAAGGAATTCCTTAAGGTTAACTTTGAGGCCACGTTGGGCTGGGGCCGCGGCCGTATCGACGGGTTTTATGGAGGGGTCGCCTGGACTCCCTGGCGCAAAGCAAATCATTTTTTAAAGGGGCTAACCTTAGCGGCCGAATACGATGCGAACGACTATCGGCGTCATTGCTTCGAAGATCCGAAAGGCAGGCGGGTGTAAAGCCGGATCAACGCGGGGCTTCAGCTCGATCTTTTGGATCTCATCCGGTTGTCTGGCAGCTGCCTGCGTGGGACCGACTGGGCCGGAAGCGCCGCCTTCCGCTACGATCTGGGAGGCTCGAAGGGGCTGCTGCCTAAGCTCTACGACGTTCCTGTCTACACAGGTCCGATCGACACGCAGCCGTTGGGAGTGCTTCGCACGCGGGAAGAGCTGGCTCAGGAATTGGCCTATGCTTTTAAGAGCCAGGGATTCGACCTCTATACCCTTTTCCTGGTGCCGAGAGAACAGGATTATCTCTGGGTGAAAGTCGTCAATGTCCGATACCGTGAGGAGGAGGAAGTCCGCCGGCGGATCGAACACGTCGTCGCTTCTTTAACCCCTTCCGATATC
>CAZVXG010000195.1:0-2517 GCA_964631635.1 uncultured bacterium
GAACTAACGCGATCAGCAGCTGCATGATGATCGAGGCAGAGATATAGGGAACGACCCCAAGCGCTAAAATCGTCATTTTGGCGAATGCGCCTCCGGAAAAAATATCGAACAATTGGAATAGGTTTTGTCCGCCGCCAGAAGCGAATTTAAACAGGCTGATCGCTACATCGCCATTGATGCCGGGCACTGGGATATAGGTTCCTATACGGCATGCAGCGAGAAGTACGCAGGTAGTGAAGATTTTCATACGCAATTCTGGGATCGAAAAGATGCGCCTAATCGCTTCTACCATGAAAAACCCCTCAGGTTACGATCTTGTAAGGAATCGCTTTGTCTTGCAATTTCTTGAGCGCCGCTTCAGAAAAGGCATGCGCTTCAAGCGTTACCTTTTTCGTCAATTCACCATTTGCCAAGATCTTGATGCCTCCTGGAAGGCGGCGGTCAATCAAACCTTTTGCCCGCAAAGTGGCCATGCTGACGGTTTCTCCGTCTTCGTAATAGGCCTCGATCGTAGAGAGCCCAATCGCCATCGAATCTTTTAGAAAGCGGCCGCGTGTAAATCCCCGGATTGGAAGCTTTCTGTAAAGGGGAACCTGCCCCCCTTCATATCCAAACCGTTTTCGGTATCCTTGGCGCGCACTGTCCCCTTTTCCGCCGCGGCCAGATGTAGCTCCCCTTTTGGAGCCAATCCCTCGTCCAATGCGCTGTACCTTCTTACGGGGGCGGGAGGTGTCTGTCAATTTGGATAGGTCGATCATGGCTACTCTTTCCTTTCTCTTTGTGCGAGATATTTACTTCTATTGCGAAGCTGTCGGAGCGCCTTAAAGGTCGCCTTGACTTGGTTTAAAGGATTGTTCGATCCAAGATTCTTTGCGATGATATCTTTGACCCCGCCGAGTTCGAGAACGGACCGCACTTTCGAACCCGCTACGATCCCAATTCCGGCAGCTGCTGGTTTCAAAAGAATTTTCGCCCCATCCCACTCGACGTAGATTTCATGAGGGATCGTGGTCCCTTCCATTTCAATCGTATAGATGTTTTTACGGGCGGCTTCAGAGCCTTTGCGTATCGCATCGGATACTTCGTTGGCCTTGGCGAAACCATATCCTACATGTCCTTGACCATCGCCGACCAGGATGAGAGCAGAGAAACTAAATTTCCTTCCCCCTTTTACCACTTTTGAGCAGCGATTGATATAAAGGACCTTTTCCTCGAATTCAGTGCCAAAATCTTCCTGGCGTTTTTTCTCAAGGTTCTTTGCCATATTCATTCCTTAGAATTGTAAACCCGCTTCGCGGGCGCCGGAGGCCAATTCGGCGATATGGCCGTGATACTTATAGCGTCCGCGGTCGAAAAGTACCGCCTGTATGTTGAGCTTCTGCGCTAGTTCTGCGATCTGCTTGCCAATCGCTTTAGCCGCTGCTTTTGATTTCTTTCCAAGGTCTTTTTGGTTGACTTTGGAGAGGGTTCCAACTCCAGCTAATGTTACTCCCTTCTCGTCATCGATGAGCTGCGCATAGAGATGCACATTCGTTTTCGATACCGATAGACGGGGTCTGATTCCGGTTCCTCGCAATTTTTTGCGCACCCTCATGACCCGCTTCGCCCGGGCATTCGCTCGTCTTGCTTTCGTATGGTCCATTTCTCTTTCCTTACGGTGTTGTTTTTCCTTTTGCGGCTTTCCCTTCTTTCTTGCGGACGTATTCGTTTTCGTAACGAATTCCTTTTCCTTTATAAGGCTCAGGGGTCTGGATCGCGCGCACGGCAGCGGCAAATTGTCCTACTTCTCTTTTGTCGCTTCCCTTGATGAGGATCAGGGTCCCCTTATCCACCGCCACTTGGATCGCCTTTGGAATTGCGACGGAAGTAGGATGGGAAAATCCAACCTGCAGATCGAGTTTGGTTCCTTGAACATTAGCGCGATATCCAACGCCGACCATGGTCAGACGGACTTCGTAGCCATCTGTAACGCCGATCATCTGGTTTTTGATCAGTGATCGAAATAATCCATGCAGATCGCTTTCCGGCATTGCCTTTTCATCGCGCTCGAGAATCGCAACGCTCCCCTCGATCTTCAGATGCAACCCCACGGGAAGTTGAAGGGTCAGAGTCCCTTTAGGGCCTTTGACCTGTACACTGCCGTCTTTGGTTGCTTTGATCTCTACGCCTTTTGGAATCTGAATGGGCGTCTTTCCAAGTCTAGACATTTTTTTAGCTCCTTACCAAACCTTGCAAAGAAGTTCGCCACCTAGCTTGAGGTTGCGAGCTGTTTCACCGTCAACGATCCCTTTGGGCGTCGAAATGATGCACAATCCCATCCCATTAAATATCTTAGGGATGTCTTTGTAACCGACATAACGCCGTATGCCACTGGTGGATATGCGCTGTAAATCATTGATGACAGAATGGCGATCTTTCGTATAGCGCAAGAAAACGCGCATTCTGAATTGCTGTTCATTCACCAAAAAATTCTCGATAAATCCGTGATGTTTTAAAAGGTCTAAAATCTTTACTTTA
>CAZVXG010000196.1:0-2503 GCA_964631635.1 uncultured bacterium
GACCTTCGCATTACGAATACGCTGCTCTACCAACTGAGCTATTCAGGCGAAAAACTAAAGATCGCCATTGAGGTTATGCCAGAATCTATTTTCCTCTCAACCACTTTGGTATAACTTTGGTATAATAGGCCCGCTATGTTTCAAGGGCATCGAGTTGGCGCGATCCTGCTCATGGGAGGCGAGGGGATCCGGTTCGGGAAAAATCTCCCAAAGCAATTCCACCTCCTCGGAGGGAAACCCCTCTATCGCTATGCCCTCGAAACTTTTTTAGAAACGGAATTTTTCGACGAGATCATCCTGGTCTGCCACTCCGATTGGATCGCAAATACCGCAAAGGAAAACAGCCAGCGGGTGCGCGTCGTACCAGGAGACGCCACCAGACAAGAGTCCTCGCGCGCCGGCCTGAAGGCTTTTTCTTGCCCGCCCCGCCTCGTCTTGATCCATGACGCCGTCCGCCCTTTCGTGACAAAGAAAATCCTTGAGGACAACCTCAACGCCGCTCTTGCCTGCGGAGCGGCGAATACCTGCATTCCATCGGCCGATACGCTGGTATTCGCTCCAGGAGGAGAGCTTCTTGCATCGATCCCGAAACGGGAAGACTTCCGGCGCGGGCAGACCCCTCAGACATTTCGGTTCGATTGGATCGTCGAAGCCCACGAGCGGGCGAGAAAAGAGGGCCTGATGAATGCGAGCGACGACTGCCGCCTTGTGTTGGAAGCAGGGCATCCCGTCGCAGTCGTGGCCGGAAGCGAGGAAAATTTCAAGATCACATCGGCATTCGATCTCATCCTCGCGGAAGCGGTCATAGATCGGAGTTCTGGTTAATCTACGGTTAATCTATCTTCATATTGTGGTAAACTGCATCGACGTCGTCGAGATTTTCCAGCCATTCGATGAGGGCGATGTTCAAGTCGGCCTGTTCGTCCGAAACCTCGACGAAACTCTTCGGCACCATCGTCAGCTCCGTCTCCTCGCATCTCCCCCCCGCCTGCTCAATCGCTTGCTTGACTTTGTATAAAGCCTCGACTGGGGTCGTGACTTTATAGACATCGTCTTCGACAGTCATCTCGTCGGCGCCGCTTTCGCTTATGAGCAGAAAGAGATCGTCTTCCTTTATGGAGGGCTTGGCGACGAGGATCATCCCCTTTCGATCGAAATTAAAAGCGACGGCGCCTGGCGTGGCTACGTTGCCGCCGCATTTGTTGGTGGCGATCCGGATATCCGCAGAGATCCTGTTCCTGTTGTCGGTCATAATCGCGACGATGATCCCCACTCCGCCATAACCGTAGAGTTCATAGGTCATCTCCGAGTAATCCTGAGTATCGGAAGAAGAGGCTTTCTTGATATTCCGCTCGATGTTGTCGTGCGGAACGTTCGCAACCTTCGCTTTATCGATTGCAATGCGAAGCTTGGTGTTCGCTTTCGGGTCGGGACCCCCTTGTTTCACCGCCGAAATGATTTCTTTCACGGCGCGGCTGAAAATTTTTCCTTTCTTCTTATCGGCCCGTTCTTTTCTATACTTGATATTGGCCCATTTACTATGTCCTGCCATGGCTCTTGACCCTCTGCTTTAAAAATTGCAAACTCTTCTTTTCCCATTCTTTTGCGGCGTCGAAATCGGCGAACTTCCTTTCTAAACGCCTAAATTCCGGCGTGTGGCTCCGGGTAGCCCCGCGCATGTCCATGCGGGCAGGACAAACGGCGTGAAGCATCTCATGATAGACGATGAACTCCAGAAAGTATAGGGGCACCGCCGCATCGTCGAGGAGGGGATGGATCCGGATTTGGTTGCGGTGCCTATCGTAACTTCCGAACGTGATGCAGCGGAATTTCCCGATGCGGCGCGCATCGGACCATCCGATCGAAACCTCGACCTTTTGGACAAAATAGCGGGTTTCGATCCGTTGGGCGATCTCTTGCAGATCGTAAACGCACCCTTTTGAGACGAGAGAATCTGGGGCGGCCCGGACGTGGGAAAAATAAAAGTGAGCCATCCGCCGCACGATCGCGCCCGATTGCCGATCTCCTGTAAGGACGTAACGGCACAATGCTTCGAGCACAGGACTCGGAGCTGTCGCAAACAACCGGTGGAGGCGGAGATGGAGGAGGCCGTCTTTTTTCAAGTAGGAAAGGAAAGAACTCTTGTTCTCATGCCAGACGAGTTGTAAGTCAACGGGGCAAAGCTCTTTCAGCTTGTTGCCGGCGCAGCGTTCTATAGACATCATAAGGTTTTCTGCATCAGAATCTTGTTGAGATACCGATCGCCGTCTTTAATGAAGTGGCGCTGGATGCCGTATTCTTCAAAGCCCAATCTACGGTAGAGGTGGATCGCAGGATTCCCTTCGTATACTTCGAGATGGAGAAGCTCCAGTTGGAATCGCTCTTTCGCAAGGGCCATCAACTCGATCAAGAGCCTGGTTCCCACTCCTTTGCCTCGGGATTGTTCATCGACAATAATCGCGAAAAGGCATTGGTGGGCTAATTTTTTATACGGCTGCAAATA
>CAZVXG010000197.1:0-2497 GCA_964631635.1 uncultured bacterium
CCTTTAAATATGAGGACCACAACATACGGAAAGGGGTGTCGACGACCTATTACGTAACGGCTTTCGACGCTTTTGGCAATGAAAGTACTCCCATTACCGTTGTAATCAATTAACCCAAGCTCAGCTGATCGAAGTTTGAAGAGGTTAACTATGAACCGTATTCTGGATTCAAGAAATCGGAAATTTTATAGGACTGTGCGGATAGTCTTATGAAGAATGCTTATTTTGCCTTCATCTTGATATTGATTCTGTGTGCTTTCGTCTGTTTGTCTTTTAAAAAAAACCGGTCTCTTCTGATTATAGGATGTGCGCGCAGCGGGACGGCGTATATCGCAAACGTTCTTCAAGAAAGCGCTTTTCAAATAGGGCATGAAAGAATGGGAAAAGATGGAGTCAGTTCATGGTATCTTGCTGCGCAGCCCAAGAACCGGAAAAGAAGAGTAAACTTGGCGAAATTTCACTTCGCCCACATTTTTCATCAGGTACGCCACCCTCTCCATGTCATTTCCTCCGTCTATTCGACAGAAGATCTTCATTCATGGAGTTATATCATGGCTCATCTTCCAGAAATCCGAATGGAAGATTCTCATCTTGTTAAATGCGCAAAATATTGGTATTTTTGGAATTTAAAAGCGGAAAAGTTCGCCGAATGGACCTATCGAGTCGAAGACGTAGACTCAGTGTGGGATGAATTTGGAAACCGGTTAGGGAAGAGAATCTCTAAAGCGGGGTTTGAAAAAGTATCAAAGCATTTCAATACGAGAGGCGATCATAGAATGTTTACCTGGGAAGATCTCCAACGCGAACTCGATCCTGATTTGTATGGAAAGATTCTCGACATGGCTCTCAAATACGGCTATTCAATCCCCCAAAACGCGATTTGAATCGTCTTGCAAAATGGGGCGATGCCGCTCATCCTTCTGCAAAGTTATTTAGATGAGTTTTGCAAATTCATGTACACGAAAAACTTAAAAAAGCGCTATCATACCATTTAATCAAAAATGGTATAAATACTTTCTCGAGGAAAACAATGAAACATCGCGGTTGGATTGCGATTTCTGGTTTTATCTGGCTTGCGGCGGGATTTTCCCTGCTTTTTAAAGGGCTCCGTTTCATCTCCGATGCGACCCGCTCATCCGATACCCTTTGCTTCCGTTTCCAGGAACTATTCGGATCTTCCCAGCAGGCGGGTACGGTTTTGATTGCAGCAGCTCTGTTGATCGGCTTTCTCAAGGGCCGTTTTGTTTTGGCTAAAACCGTCCGCAGGGTTGCTCTGCGCATCCTAGCTCAGCCTCTGCCCATTCGACTGGGTTCTGTATATGCTCCTTCCTATTGGATTGTAATCGCCTCCATGATCGGACTCGGCGTCGCGATCCGATTTCTCCCCATCCCGATCGACGTGCGAGGTTTCATCGATGTCGCCATCGGGTCCGCTCTGATCAACGGCGCCATGCTCTACTTTCGGGCCGCAAGAGGCGCCCTCACTTATGATAAGGGCTCCCTTTAGCGATTTCCAGGGCGCGGTAGATCTGCTCCACGAGCAGAAGCCGAACGATCTGATTGGTGAAGGTGAGGGGAGAGAGGCTCCAGCGCCATCGGGCCTTTTTCAAAATTTCTGCCGTCAATCCTTCCGGTCCTCCGATCGCAAACGCAGTGCGGGCGCCGCTGCCCATCCATTTTTCACTGAAACGCTGGCTGGTCAGCAACTCTCCTTGCAGATCGAGAGCGATAAGGGTCGGCTCTTTACGGCACAATGCGGTTAATTCTTGCGGATCTTCCGCGTAGATCCATTCGATCTGCAGCCTTCCCTGGAGCCGTTTTTCATATTCCGCAAGGGCGGCTGCAAGCCATGATTCCTTGCATCGGCCTTGCGCGATTGCTTTGACTTTAAACATGGCTCTCCAAACAATATGTCTATGATATCTTATCTTTATTGGGATCCGCAGGCGAAAATTTTTTCCATTCCGTTCCTGGACTTTCCTGTTTTGTGGTACGGAGTTTTTTTTGCTCTCGGCTTTTGGCTTGGTTTCCTCGTTTTTGTCCGCGTACTCGTCCGCTATTTCCACTGCGCTCCAGCGCATCATCGATGGCCTATGGAGGAGCTGAAGAGCAAGGCACATAAACTCGCCGACCGGCTGACCGTTTATATCGTCGTCGCAGTAGTCGCAGGCGCTCGCCTCGGCCATTTCCTTTTTTACGAGCGACCTTCAGAATATCTCGCCGACCCTTTAGAAATCTTCCGGATTCGGAATGGAGGCTTGGCAAGCCATGGGGCGATCGTAGCGATCATCCTCGCGAGCATCCTCTTTAGCTACCGGATCCGAAAACAGGCTCCGGATCTCACCTGGATTCGAATCCTCGATTTTCTCTCCGTCCCGGCCGCCTTAGCCGGCTGCTGCATCCGGGTGGGCAATTTTTTCAATCAGGAGATTTTGGGAACGCTTTCGAATCTGCCCTGGGCCGTGGTGTTCGGACATCCAGCGGATCATAGCTTTCC
>CAZVXG010000198.1:0-2478 GCA_964631635.1 uncultured bacterium
GGCTTGGCGATGCCGCACTCTTCGGAAATGACGAGCACTTTTGAAAAACGGGAAAGACCTAGTTTTTTTTCTTTATTTTTTTGTAGATGGGTGAATCCATTGGTTACGAATCCTATCGGAATCGAGTTGCTTTTGATTGCGTGCAAAAGCTCTTCGGCCCCTTCGATCCACTCGGAATTATGGACGAGCTGCTGCTCAAAGAATTGTCCAATCTCGGGGAGGAAAGGAATGCGGTAGAGTTCGGAGAGTTCCTGGAAGCGCTTGCACCCGATCGCGGATATTGGGATTTTCCCCGCTTCGGCAAGATCCCAAAGGGCGCGGTTGATTTGGCTGTAGTGTCTTTGAAACGCTTCACAAGAGACCAGATGATGGAAATAGCGGGCGTGGCATTTTTTAAGGCTGAGCTCTTCGCTTTTCTTAAAATCGATCAACGTATCGTCCAAATCGAAAAGAACCGCAGAAAAGGTAATCATTCGATTTCGTAGGGAGGAGCGGAGAGGCGTTTGCCGTTGAGGGCGTTCCAATAACTCGTCATCTGCGTCCCGTCTGGATTTTGGACGACGATGCTATAGACGGGGAGGAAAATTTCGGTGGTCTTCCGGATGGCGAAATCATGGCCGAAGGCAGCTTGGGCGATGTTCTCGATTTGAGAGGCGCGATAGTGTTTCTTGACCCGGATCGCTTTTTTGGCGGGCTTGGTGACGAGCCAGTGTTCGAGCTTCGTCTCTGGAATAACCATCAGCCGCGGGTTCTGGAGATGGAGGCGGAAGGTGTTGCCGGTCTGGACGATCAGGCTTTTCTTCCGGCAGCTGTCGATCCAGGAATCGAGGATGTTGTTTTCGATGTTGAGAAACTTGGAAAGCCCATCCCGATCCCAGACGCCGCCTCGGGAAGCAAGGGCGTTCATGACCTTGAATTCCTGTCTGCTGGCGTTGGCGGCGATGCAGTCGGTGAAGCCGTGGGTTCTTTCCCAAGTGCTGGTATTGACGACCATTTCTCCGTCGACAAGACCCCAGAGGATGATCCCTTCCCCAGTTTTGTCTTGAGAGCGGGTATATTTCACATCCAGCAGAAGGTAGGGAACGAATTTGAGGGTTGGCTCAAGGAAGACATGGGCCTGATCCGACAACAGCTCGGGCCGATGGGCCTCCATGATGCTTTCGGCGGAATAACGGACTTCGAGGGTTTGGAAAGTATCGGCGCCCAGGAACTCTTCGACTTTGGCTCTTACGCCAGGAGCATAGTTCCAGGCCCAAAATCCACCGAGTCCAATAACCAGAAGAAACACCAAGAGGATGATAGGTCTCATAGACGAAGCTCTCCTAAGCCTCTTTTATCAGAAAATCATTTTTTGACGCAAATAGGAGTTATGCCATTCATCAAAAAAATCCGTTGCGCATTTCTAAACCTTATTTTTGATCAATGGTATTAATCTTTCATGGAGAGCAAAAACTCGGCATTCGAGGCTGTTTTTTTCAGGCGGGCTGTGAGCAGGTTCATCGCATCGGCTGGAGTGAGGTCGGCGAGGCCTTGGCGCAGGAGATAGATCTTCTCGAGTTCCGCCGGGTGGTAGAGGAGCTCCTCTTTTCGGGTTCCGCTCTTGATGAGATCGATCGCCGGGAAGAGGCGGCGGTCGGCAAGGCGGCGGTCGAGGACGAGCTCCATGTTGCCTGTCCCTTTGAACTCCTCGAAAATGACCTCGTCCATCCGGGATCCAGTATCGATGAGGGCAGTCGCGATGATGGTGAGCGAGCCTCCCTGTTCGATGTTGCGGGCCGCGCCGAAGAATCGCTTCGGCTTATGAAGAGCGTTCGCATCGACGCCGCCAGTGAGGATCTTGCCGGAATGAGGCTGGACGGTGTTGTAGGCGCGGGCGAGGCGGGTGATGTTGTCGAGGAGGATGACGACATCGTAGCCGCACTCAACGAGGCGTCTCGCTTTTTCAATCACCATCTCTGCGATCTGGACGTGCCGCTCTGGAGGTTCGTCGAATGTGGAGGCGACGACTTCCCCTTTGACGGTCCGGATCATATCGGTCACCTCTTCCGGGCGCTCATCGATGAGGAGGACGATCAGGATCACTTCGGGATTGTTGACCTCGATGGCATTGGCGATATGCTGCATGAGGATCGTTTTGCCCGATTTTGGAGGGGCGACGATGAGCGCCCGCTGTCCTTTCCCGATAGGAGAGGCGAGGTCGAGGACGCGGGTCGTAAGGCGTTCGCGGGTCGTTTCCATGACGAGCCGCTTATCGGGGTAAAGGGGCGTCAGGTTTTCGAAGAGGACGCGGTCCCGTGTATCTTCGAATGTCTTGCCGTTGATCCGCTCCACTTTGAGCATGGCGAAATATTTTTCCTTATCTTTTGGGGAGCGGATCGAACCGAAAATGGTATCCCCTTTTCTTAAGTCGAACCGGCGGATCTGCGCGGGAGATACATAGATGTCTTCCGCGGAGGGAAGGTAGTTGTAGTTGGGGGA
>CAZVXG010000199.1:0-2466 GCA_964631635.1 uncultured bacterium
GAGCCATTTACCACAGATCCAGAACCTCAAACATTACTGCGACTCGCTCCGAAAACCCTGAACGTCTCGTGATGCAAATCTTGATTTGCCTGCTGTTTATTCCCGCCGTACTCTTCGCTGCAACCTGGGCGGAAAAGACCCTCTCCACGATGACTCTTGATGAAAAGATAGGACAGCTCTTCATGGCTCCCGCTTGTCCATTGAGGCAAGAAGATCATTGGAGCGATTGGGTCCGGCTCTGCGGACAGTTCCATATAGGCAATGCGATCCTCAAGCAATCTGATCCCAGGACGCAAGTCCGCTTCCTGAACCGCCTGCAGACTCAAGCGCGCTTGCCGCTCTTGATCGCCGCAGATGCAGAGTGGGGTCTTGCCATGCGGATGCAGGGGACGATCGCTTTTCCAAAGAACCGGACTTTAGGCGCTCTGGATAATGGGGATTTGATCTATGCGATGGGCGCTGAGATTGGAAGGGAAGCGAAAAGGGTGGGCATTCATCTCAACCTGGCTCCGGTCGCCGACGTCAATAACAATCCATCCAACCCGATCATCGGCATGCGTTCTTTCGGCGATGATCCCGAACACGTCGCCGCTTCCGTTTCAGCTTATGTCCGGGGGATCCAATCGGTGGGAGTGCTGGCCTGTGTCAAACACTTTCCGGGGCATGGCGATACGAGCGTCGATTCCCATCGGGCGCTCCCCCTGATCCCGCATCTCCGCCAAAGGCTCGAACAGGTCGAGTTCCTTCCTTTCCGCCGAGCTATCCAGGATGGTGTAGCCGCAGTCATGAGCGCCCATCTCCTCGTTCCCTGCATCGATCCGAAACGTCCGGCATCCCTCTCCAAGAACTGCCTGACGCAGATCCTGAGGGGTGAGCTGGGTTTCGAAGGACTCATCGTCAGCGACGCCCTCAATATGAAAGCTCTCGATGCTTCGCCTGAAGAAATCGCTCTGGCCGCGTTCCAGGCAGGCACCGATCTTCTCCTCTATGGCGACCATATCGCGCCAAACGTCGATCAGATCCTGAGGCAAGACATTCCCCGAGCCTGGGCCGCTTTGAAGCGGGGGTTTTTGGAAGAAAAGCTATCGATCGATCGCTTGGACCAGAGCGTGTTGAAGATTCTCTCTGCGAAAGAGAGGCTCGGCCTCTCCGTAGAAAGGCAGATCGCGGAGGAAGAGCTGCTGGAATCGCTCCATACACAAGCAGCGCGCGGCTTGAAGAAAAAATTGTTTCAGGAAGCGATCGCCCTACGGGGAGAATTGATCCCATTGCCAAAAGAAACCGCCTATCTGTCCGTAGGCGGTCCCGATGAGATTGCCTCCGCATTTTCTTCTGCGTATTCTGTATCTTCAGAGATGGATCACGCGATGAGGGAAACGCTGGAGCAAGATCTCAGCGCATACAAAGCGGTTGTCGTTGCGATCCATCAGATCGGTCCAAAAGATCAAAACTACGGATGCTCGCCCGATTTTCTCGCTCTGCTAGAAGGACTGGCCAACAGGACCGTTCTTTGCCTGTTCTGCACCCCCTACGCGCTCCCGCTGTTCCCGAATCAGAAATCGATCCTGGTCGGATTTGAGAATGACCCTGAGGCTCAGCTTGCGGTGCTGGAGATCTTGCTGGGGCGGGCTCGAGTGAAGGGCAGGCTGGAGTCAGATCAATCGCTATGGCGGCAAAGAGGGGATTAGAGATCAAAATT
This sequence comes from uncultured bacterium, assembly GCA_964631635.1. GTDB lineage: Bacteria > Chlamydiota > Chlamydiia > Chlamydiales > SM23-39 > DALYFE01. The sequence goes on from CAZVXG010000199.1 coordinate 1,700, forward strand.
TACTTCTCTGCCATTGCCCAGCCGAGTAGCGCTTTTGATGGTCAATATCTCCACAGTTTGGTAATTCCATCTATATTAATTTGAATCGGCGAATAGAAAAAGAAGAATATTCGCTATAATTTGATTTCAGATATTTTATAAATGCATGTTTGAATTTTTTGTAAGTATCAAAACTGCATATACCAAAGTTATCATCGATAAAACGGAATTGATTTACTGAGCAGTCCATTTGGATATTTATTCTATGGCCATCGCCTAATGGATGATGTAATGAAAACGTAGCTAGTAATTTTTGTTTACTGTCTTTGTAAGTGTTATCTAGTGTGTCATCTAGGTTTTTTGTAGGATTTTTTTTATTACGAGGAACAGATATTTTTTTGATTTGTTTTAATCCCATTCGTTTTGCCAGCTGTCGCCCGTGGCTTCTTTGGGGTTCGTTGTTGTATATAGCTTGAGCAAACCGAGTGTGTGGAGAGCTGCCCAGCTGTATGTCTTTATTAGGCAAGGCAGGATTTTTTAATAGATTTCTATGGCGATCGAGGCAATTGGCAGCGCAAACACCTTCAGCTAAGTTGGTATGCGTTTCCAAAGCTTGATTGTAAGGTTTTTCAACATGTGTATAATTTCTCATTAGCCAGTCTATATCGTGCTCAAAATTTATTCGATATAAATTGTGAAAATAATCTTGTGGCAATGGAATGTTTTTTTCGACAATCGAATTCATATATCCGTTGATAGAAGTACTTTCGTTCATTTTATCTAGGTTA
>CAZVXG010000200.1:0-2409 GCA_964631635.1 uncultured bacterium
GGTTCGGCCATACGGTCGGTAACGCTCTTCGAAGAATCATGCTTGCGTCTCTCGAGGCGCCGGCGATCGTATCGATACGCATCGAAGGGGTGCCTCACGAATACATGGCGATCGATGGGGTCATTCAAGACATGACGCACATCGTATTGAATTTGAAAGGCGCTCTTTTGCGCCGACACACTTTGGGAGAAGAGTCGAATCCCCGCGAGATCCGCCTCATCACGAAGATGCTGGACGTCACCGACGAGATGATCGAAAAGGAAGGTGGCGAATACAGGGTGACCCTGAAAGATTTGATGAAGCAGACCGAATATGAAATGATCAATCCCGACCATCCGATCTTTACCGTTACAAAACCGATGGCAAAGCGAGTAGATATTCGGGTCGCCGCAGGCAGAGGATATGTTCCCTCTGAGAGAAATTGCACATTTGAATGCCAGATCGATGAGATCGTCATAGATTCGGCATTTTCGCCAGTTCGATTAGTGAATTACTATGTTGAGAATACCCGCGTCGGTCAGGATACCGATTATGACCGCCTGATTCTCGAAGTGACGACGGATGGGCGAGTAACCCCCATTGAAGGCCTCGCATTTGCTGCGCAGATCGGCATTCTTCATTTCCAAATTTTCGACCAAATCAAGGCCCACTCTATCCTTTTTGATAGAGGAGAGATGCAGACGAATCGAGACCGCGAGGAAATCCTGCAGAAGCTCGCGCTCAAGATCAATGAGATTGAACTTTCGGTTCGTTCCACGAATTGTTTGGAGACAGCGAGCATCGAGTCCATTGGCGAATTGGTGCTGATGCCAGAAAGCGAAATGCTCAGGTTCCGGAATTTTGGCAAGAAGTCGCTGACTGAAATCAAACAGAAACTCGATGAACTCGGCCTTTCTCTCGGAATGGATCTCGGCAAGTATGGCATCAACCGCGACAATATTCGTCAGGTCATACAAAACTACCATCAAGAAAAACTGGGAGCGCCCGTAGAATGAGACACGCGAAACACACGTTTAAAATTGGCCGCACCGGATCTCATCGGCGCGCAATGCTCGCAAACATGTTGAAATCGCTCATTGAAAGTGAGCGCATTGCAACGACTGTCGTAAAAGCGAAAGAACTGCGGAGGCACGCCGATCGAATGATTACGCTCGCTAAGAAAAATACGTTGGCAGCGAAGCGAAGCGCAATCGCAGAGATGAAAATCACATTCAATTCCTTGACTCCGAAAGAAGCTCGAAAAGCGAAAGCTGGAGACAAAGGCGCCTATACGCGGGATCGGCTTGTCATTGATAAGCTCTTTGGTTCCCTCCGCGACCGATTTTCGACTCGCAATGGGGGCTATACGCGGATCATTCGGACAGGCGACCGGATCGGCGATAGCGCACCCACCTGTTACATCGAGTATCTCCCCCCAGAACCACTCGCTTAGCGAGTGGTTTTTTTCTTTACTTAAGCAGAAAAATAGGGTAATCTAGTAAAGCAATTGAACCTAAGAATTTTCTATGGCCAAGCGCATTGCGATTAACGGATTTGGACGCATCGGCCGTTTGGTGCTGCGGAATGCTTTGCGAAAGGGGATGCAGGTTGTCGCTGTAAACGATCTTGTACCCCCTGACAATCTCGCCTATCTATTCAAATACGACACGATTCACGGAACCTACCCTAAAACTGTTTCCTCAGAAGCGAATGCGCTCATCATCGATGGCAAGCGGATTCTAGTGTGTGCTGAGAAGGATCCCTCCAAGCTGCCCTGGAAAGATCAGAAAGTCGACTACGTCGTTGAGTCGACAGGGCGATTCACTCACCTCGAGGACGCTAAGAAGCACATAGGAGCAGGCGCTAAGCGAGTGGTGATTTCCGCTCCTGGGAAGGACGATATGCCTACCTATGTCATGGGGGTCAATCACACAAAATACGACTCAAAAAAGGACTTTGTCCTATGCAACGCCTCTTGTACGACGAATTGTCTAGCTCCGCTATGCAAAGTCCTTCTCGAGCATTTCGGCATCGAGGAAGGGTTGATGACGACCGTCCATTCTTTGACAGCGAGCCAGCCTACCGTCGATGGACCCTCCCATAAAGATTGGCGGGGAGGGCGCGCTGCCGGATATAATATCATTCCCGCATCGACTGGTGCTGCAAAGGCGGTCATACTCTGCTTGCCTGAGTTAAAAGGGAAATTGACCGGTATGGCCTTCCGCGTTCCGACCCCGGATGTTTCAGTAGTCGATCTTACCGTTCGGCTTTCGCGCGATACTACCTATGAGGAGATCTGGAATGCCATGGAATCGGCAGCAAAAACAGATCTAAAAGGGATTCTCGCCACGACGGATCAAGAATTAGTATCCTCCGATTTTATTGGCAGTCACTATTCTTGCATTTTTGACAAATTAGCAGGAATAGCAT
>CAZVXG010000201.1:0-2408 GCA_964631635.1 uncultured bacterium
TCGCTATCTTCCAATAGCTGCCTGACGACCAATAGCGCCGTCTCATCCCCCTCCTGGAGAAGCGTCGCCGCCGCAACTCCAGAAATCCCCCAGGCCCGTTTCTGCAAATAAGTCTTCAGAGCTTCCAGCGAACGGGAATCTTCTACAATCGCTAGTAGTGTAAACAAATCCAGCCGTGTCATCTGGTCGATCGACTCGGGATAATTCGGTATATGGTCGATATAGCGCACTTGACTCGGGGCCAGCGCCTTAAAGAGCGGATTGGGGCGCTCATCCCACATCCACATCCTTTTCTCGCCTTGCATAAACTCGTAGATCTCGTTACAGCAAAGCCCCACTTCGATCCTTTGGCCCAACAGTCCAAGCGCCAGATTCGTTTTTACATAAGGATCGGCGCTCTCTTTCATCATTTTCAAAGCGAGGACGGCTCCCTTTCCACCCGTTGCAGCAAGAGCGGCGGCTGCAAGCCGGCGGTTCTCTGGCAGCGGATCATTCAGCCAGGTTTCGAATGCCGCCCGTCCAAATGAAGCGTCGACAAGGCAAGCCGCCCAAGCCGCCGTAATCGCCACCGCCGGATTTGCATCTTTCAAGACACCCGACAGCGCTTCCATCGCTTCGATATCGGACACTTTTTCCCGATAGAATAACCCGAATGCATTCAGCGCTGCGATGCGCACGTTGGGATGCGGATCCTGGATCAACTGGAGAATCTCTTCTTTGGCCTCAGCCAGCTCGAAATGGCCTGCGATCGAGCAAGCCAAATGGCGGATTCCGGCTCGGTTGCTCTTCGCAAGCTGTTGCCACTCGGAAAAGGTCATGTCTTCATAGATATTCAGTAGCGCCTCGATCGCCAGCTGGCGCTCTTCATAGGTCGCTTTTTCCGATTGGACGATTGCCTTCAGGCTTGAGGCGAGCTCCTTCATCTTGAGAGCGCCCGCAGCCTTGATCACTTCGAGACGCACCACCCAAACTTTTTCTTCCTGCATCAATCGGGCGATCTCATCTTTCAAAGGAGCATCTCGATAGGAACAAACCATCTGTGCCGCTACTGACCGGATCACGGCATTCGAATCGCGCATCATTTTCTTCAGGATCGGAACGGTTCGTACATCGCGCGTTAAATAAGCGCCGATCAAGGCTGCAAGCCGCACCCCATTCTGAGTTGAATCCAATCCTTTTTTTAAGACACCCCAAGCGAGTTCTTCCAGGAGATGCCGGTCGGCGAGTAAGTCTGGGTATTTGACAGATAATCGATGCCAGGCATCGAAAGCTTCTTCTCCCCGCCTATCGGCTGCCAGGGCTTCTATCAATGCCGTCCCTGCGATACGGGAATCTGGATACCGATCCGCTAACGCAGCTGCCTCAAGCACCGCCGCCGCTGGATCGTCGATCAAAAGATGCGCCTGTACCCGGCGCATCCCCTCTTCTTCGCTAATGGGAGAGAGCGCCAGCGACGCAATACCAAAAATGGAGAGCCACTTCATAAGGATCATTTTTTCCCCTTATGCCAGATCGTTCAGATAATTGAAAAGAAAGCGAATGCTAGTCTCTAAGCCATTTTTCCCAAGCGGCATCCTCCGATCAGATGGAAATGCAAATGGAAGATCACTTGGCCGGCGTCTGGTCCATTATTGGTCAATAGCCGATATCCCTCTTCGGCGATTCCCTTCTCGGTCGCGATCTGTTTAGCCACCTCGACGATCTCTCCGATCAGAGGCAGATCGTGCGGCTGGATGCTTTGAATATTCGGGATCTCTTTTTTCGGCATGATCAAGATATGGACTGGAGCCACTGGATGGAGATCTTCGATCGCGAGGATCCGTTCATTTTCGAATACCTTTTTGCAAGGGAGCTTTCCCTGGATGATCTTTCCGAATACCGTCGACATATACCCCTCCTTCACTTTTGCATTGCGATATGGAGCGCTTTCAGCGCGTCTTCCCGTGTTTCCCAAATCGAGATGAATCTCCCCTTATGGCAGAAAACCGATCCGGGGATCCCTGACACTTTCTCCAATTCTGGTCCATGCAGTCCAGCCCAGGTTGCAGGAAGCGGTTTGCGCACCTTCATCCGCTCGCTGAGATTCGGCGGGATGCCTCTGAGCTTCCAGTGTTTTCCTGACGGCATGATCACGAATTGCGCAGGATGCAATTCGCCGCCCAATTCGAAAAAATTCTCCATCCATGGCAGAGGATGATCGAAGAGCAGGACATTTTGCGAGGCGGCCATCGCCTTTTTCACGATCCCCTCGCACTTCTGCGTATAGGCGAAGCGATGGCGGAGCCTATCCAGATGCCCCACTACGAAATCGACCGCATGAAAGAAAGCGTCGCGCATCTTTTCTGCCGAGGTTTCATATTCGATCGGCAAAAAATTAGAGACCACCTGCGAAAACGTCGTCACGCCCA
>CAZVXG010000202.1:0-2354 GCA_964631635.1 uncultured bacterium
GTCCATCCGATTCGAAGCCAGTGGTGCGGATCATCGGCACCCATTTGATCCATGACGATTCTGTAAAAAGCGTCGCAGCGCGAGCGGTGCAAGTAGAGGAAATTGTCCGAAGTCTGGACTCATTGGACAGGACTGTTCCGACCCTGCTCGCCGGCGATTTCAATATCGAACGGGATGGGGAAGAAGGGAAGATCCTGGTCAAGCATTTGCGACACGCCTATGTGGGATCCAATCCAACTTGCACGAACCGTCTAGTCGAACAATGGGATCTAAAAGCAAAGAGCGTTTGGGACGAGAGGATCGACAATATTTCCCTTTTCAAAAATGGAAAACAGTTAGAAGTCGCCGAGTGCCGCCTTTCCAAATCCTACGACGAGAAATTCGATACCCGAACAGCTCTCTCTGACCATCATGCGGTCGTAGCGACCTATTTCTTTAAAACCCATTGATCCAGAACTCCTTCGCAGCAGTCGACGACCATCTCCATCATCTCCTCAAAACCGTTTGGATTCATATAGTAAGGGTCTGGAATGGCTTTTCCTTTGAACTTGGAGCTGAATTCTGTGGCAAGACGGATCTTCTGGCGCTGCTTTTGGTTTTTAGCACGGAGTTTCAGTTGCTCGGCAAGATCGGAGTCCACCGTTAAAATGAGATCGAACTGATCGAAAAATTCGTCCTGAAACTGCTGGGCCGTATGATCCACGAGGATTCCCCGCTGCTTCGCAGCTTCGAAGGCCCTTGGATCTGGATGCTGGCCGAGATGAAACCAGCCGATCCCGCAGCTATCGACACGGAGCTGGCGTTGCAGCCCTCTTTGAACAGCGAGATGTTGAAGAGTCGCCTCGAGAACTGGGGAGCGGCAGATGTTCGCCTTACAGACAAAAAGGATCGAGGTCCCCGAAAACGGATCGTTTTTGGGATGCGGCCTCATGAGACGTCCGCCCCGCAGCGGAATCCATAAGTCCCATTGACAGTGCCGGGATTATTCCGGTGCCGGTGGGCGCAGCGCATATCTTCTTTCAGGCTCTTCCAACATCCTCCCCGCAGTACGCGGTAGACCCCCTGGTGGGGTCCCGATGGGCGATCTGGCTCTAGAACCGAGGAATCGTAATAATTATAGGCATACCAATCCTGGCACCACTGATAGATATTGCCAGACATATCGTAAAGGCCGAAAGCGTTCGGCGGATAGCTCATGACTGTGGTCGTATCGGAACTGAAGAAATTCGCTTGGCTCCGTTCGATGTCGGTTCCAGTTGGGTAGAGAAAGTTCGCGTGGCCGCTCGACGATGCAGCCTCCCATTCGGCCTCGGTGGGTAGCCGTTTCCCGATCCATTTGGCATAGGCGATGGCGCCGTACCAAGTGACTCCAACGACCGGGTGTTTCCCATAGCCCGATTCGATGATCACTTTGCCGGCGCTCCGCTTGATGCGCGAGTCGCGCAGACGAATGATATCGTTATTGTTATGGTCTTTTTCCCCTCCCATAGCCTGGAGAAAGCGGATGAATTGTTCGTTGGTGATGGGATGGATGTCGAGGGCGAAGCTGGAGAGTTTCACTTCATGGCGAGGCATCTCGTCGCGGGCGCCATCGAAGCTGCCGCGAAGATAGGAGCCGCCGGGAATGACGACCATTTCGGTGAGGAGGGGTTCAATTTCCAGCGCGGTAATTTTTTTTGGGGTGTAATGGGAGACGAGAGTATCCCTCTGGAAGATAGCTCCTGGATCTTGATCGAATTCCGGGCGTTCGATTTCTTGAGGCATGAGTTTGGGTTTAGGCGACCCATCGATATTCTCTTCTGTCTTTTTTGGAAATTCGAAAGCCATCTGATGGATATTGTCGATCTTTTCTTCCAACCCAGCCAGGCTGTGCATTTCCAAATCTAAAGGCGATGCGTCTTTGTGGATCTCGGCCAAGGCAGTACGGGGCGCCCGCAGGTACTCATTCATCGCAAGCAGGAGTTTTTGAGGCCTCACATTGGGGTTGTTTTGCAGGCACCGGCCGATCAGAAGATCCCAGTGGTTCTTATAGTCTGGAAGAAGTTTGGAAGGGGCATCGAAACTTCCTTCTGGAATTTTCCTGACGAGGAGAAAGTAAGCCAAGACGCCAAAGGCATAGGCGTCTGTTTTCGCGTCGGCAGAACCGGCGTCGAGAGATTTCTGTTCGGGGGCTAGAAAAAAGAAACTGCGGATAAAGTTACGGTTGAGCAGCACCGCCTGTTCGAAATTTTGCTGCGGCGCAGTCTGGAGCGCTTCTGCAATTTGGCCGCATAACCGCAAAAGAGCGCTCCCCTCCCCGATCATACGGGTCAATCCGAAGTCGGATAGGAGCAGCCGCACCCCTTTTTCCGCAG
>CAZVXG010000203.1:0-2348 GCA_964631635.1 uncultured bacterium
TATTCTTCCATATCGAGGTTGATGAATTTCGCTTTTTTCGTACCGTCTGGACGCAGGACAGGGTATTTGACGGCAGCGCGATAAAGAATTTTCAGGCGTTCCGCAAGGCTTTCGACGGTTCCATCGAAATCGATCAGGTTGATCTGGCTGAAAATCGTCGAAATTTTAACCGAGATGTAATCGATGTTGGGCTGCAACAGGTCGTCGAGATAGATTTGAATCCGGTGTTTCGCCTCGGGTTCGCTTAGGATCGCTTCGCCTAAATGATTCAGGTTGAGTTGCACTCCCTGGCTTTTCCGCTCCTCGATGTGTTTGTTCAAAAAAGAGGATTCTCCAGGCAAAATGACGCGCGAGGTCTGTTTTCTGAGCGTATGGATCGCAATGGGCACGAGAAATTGAGCGACAGCGGGAGTTAGCGATTTGAAGGCGAACAATTCGATCCGTTTCACAAAATCGAGATATTGCGGCACTCCGAGTTGATGAAGCAGGTAGATCATTTGGTCGGCGATCCGCTTATTGACGTGGCTGCGGAAGCATTGGTCGGTCAGCGCAGTCGTGAAGGCTTTTCCTATGGAATCGCGCATGAGCCTCGAAAGCTGTTCCTGGATTGCCCGCTCCTGGGGAGTCATCGTGCGGGAAGCTTCATGCAGCAGGAGCGCCGCCAGTTCCAGCGACAGTTTCTTTCTTTCGGGCATAGAAAGAGGATGTCCTTTCACCCGATCCAGGATTTCATGTGCTTCGTCTAGATAAGAGGAGGTCATGGCTTCGAAAGCTATACCATACGGATCAAATTTTTGGTATGGTTGAATCGATGAGGATGATCCGTTTCTTCTTTTTCTTTTTGTACGCCGCCTCGGCCCATGCTTGCGTTTCATTAGGCGTGGATGAGTTTTTCGAGGGACATGCGATGCGGCTAAAAGGAAAAAGGATCGGCCTGATCCTCAACCAGACCAGCGTCGACTCGAAGATGCAGCCGACTCTTTTCCGCTTTTTGAAGCTTTCTCCCGAGATCGCAATCGTTGCATTATTCTCTCCTGAACACGGCCTTAAAGGGCAGCATTATGCCTGGGACAAGGTAGCTGACGGCGAGGAAGCGGAAATCCCCGTTTACAGTTTGCATGGAGAGACGCGGCGTCCTTCAGCGGAGATGCTGAAAGGGATCGATGTGCTCATCTACGATATCCAATGTACTGGCGTCAGGGCCTACACTTATCCTACGACCCTATTCTACATGATGGAAGAGGCGGCAAAGCTGGGGCTGGAGGTGATTCTCCTGGACCGGCCCAATCCGATCAATGGCCTGACGGTCGACGGACCGTTATTGGAAGAAAAATGGCGCTCCTATATCGGCTATGTCAACGTCCCTTATTGCCACGGAATGACGATCGGGGAACTTGCCCGGTTCTTCAACGGCGAGTATAAGATCGGATGTAAATTGCAGGTCATCCCCATGAAAGGATGGAAGCGGCAGATGAGCTACCGCGATACGGGGCTTGCGTGGATTCCGCCGAGTCCGAACGTCCCTGAGCCCGATACCCCGCTCTTCTGTCCAATCACGGGCATTTTAGGAGAACTGCAGCTCGTCAACATCGGGATCGGCTACACGCTCCCTTTCAAGATCGCTGGAGCGCCCTGGATCAAGGCGGTCGAATTTGCAGAAAAACTCAATGCGCAAAATCTTCCCGGAGTCCACTTCCAGCCGCACCATTTCCGTCCCTTTTGGGGCCTTTACAAGGGACTCGATTGCGAAGGGGTATTGATCCGCATTACCGATGCAAAAATCTTCCGGCCGCTCGCTGCGCAATACCTGATCCTCGGGATGCTCAAAAGCCTGTATCCAACCGAATTTAACAAGCGGATAGAACAGATGCAGAAGCGAAAAGACCTCTTCTGCAAGGCCAATGGGACTGAGTTTATCTATGAAGTTCTGCTCAAGGAAAAATATCCCGCCTGGAAACTGATCGACTTCCAACGCGCCGAGCGGGCAGCTTTCCTCGAAAAGAGAAAGCCCTACCTGCTCGAGTATCCTTTACGATAGAGACATCGTCCCTCATGATGCAGCCTTTCAAGACCGCATGAGAAAGCCACGGGCCATAAACCCGTGGTCTGTTTTTTCTGAGATCTTCATGTCATTTCATAGAACAAGAGCTCATCGATGGGTTCAATCTTTCTTCCAATAAATTTTCCTATGGATCACACTATCGGTATGCGCATTTGGGCGATCGGAGACCTGCACTTGAGCTTCGGGGTAAAGAACAAGAGCATGGACGTGTTCGGACCCCAATGGGAAAACCACGCTGAACAGATCGCCTCCCACTGGAAGGCGATGATCGGGCCTGAGGATCTCG